>VGJU01000260.1 GCA_016867335.1 Candidatus Zixiibacteriota bacterium
CAGTTCAAAACCGTCTTTTTCCGGCAGCGTGATCTGTACGTCGCCTTTGAAGGATTCGATACGCGTCCGGCCCGTCATCCGCACAAACTCTATTTCCACGTCGCTTTTATGGGTATTGAGGTCCAGCGATCCGTCCAAACCGGTAATGCGAACGTTCCCCTTGTAGGCATCTATACGGACCTCGCCCTTGAGATCTGTCAGTGTGATCGGTCCTTTGTGTGACTTTACCCGGATACCGTTTTCCAGTCCCGTGGCTTTGATTTCCGACTTGAAATCTTTGATCTCAAGCCGGGCGGAGCGCGGTATGAAAAGAGGATAATGGACAATAGGAAACTCGAAGTCGTCCTTCCAATCCCCGTCTCCGCGGTGGTTCAGATTTTTGACCTGTTCATAATCCGACAGGATGTCTACCCCATTTCCGGAGGTTCGAATTTTGATCTCCACCTGTTTTACGGCTTCACGTTCTCTGGCCGAAAGTCCGGCAGGCTCGATGCGTGCCAGAATGTTCACTTCAAGGCGATCCGAAGCCTCTGTGGTGATGGACCCTTTGAATGTCTCGATCGACACCCATGCGTCGGCGGTCACGGGGATCGTTTGTTTGACTTCGCGGGTATCTCCGGATGGCTGGGCGGATGCGACTCGGAGAAATGTAAGCAGGCAAAGCCCTGCCAACCCAACCATAGCTATAGAACCCCATACCTTCCGCATATTTTTTCCTCCTCATGAAAACGAAAAGATGGGGAACACAAGGTGCAATTGCATGACACAAAGGAGCAAGACTTCGCTATACCCGATTAGACTCGGTGTCGGCAAAAAAAGATGTGAGCGTATGCACGAAATGATTTTTGTTGACACCCATTCGGCAGAGGCGTATTTCATACGTTCCGTTACAAAAACATACCCACCGGATCGCGCAGATCGGTTTTCACTCTTCACCCCTTTCAGAGTGTATTTATGCCACAACAAAGACAAAAGCTGCTCGTCCTTTATCTGCAAACGCCGGATCTGCACAGCAATGTCGTCTCTTGGGCGATATTCGACGGAACCGGAAAGGAACGCCATTTTTCGGGTGATAACGATACGCCTCCGTATACTTCGGTGGTAGCGGCCATGCAGGATGGATGGCGTGTCATTCAGTTTCCACAGCAGTGGCCCGCCTATCCCGGCATGGAGTATCACACGGCCTATCTCAAATACGAGTACATTCTCGAAAAGATGGAGGAGATTGATGGCTGACTGTTCTTATCTGCTGAATTCCAAACAGATGGCGCGTTTTGTATCCGATGGGTATCTGCGTTTTGACGAACTGGTTCCCGCCGAACTCAACACCGCCGTATGCAAGGAGATGGACCTCCACGGGGTTCCCCGCGAAAAAGCAGGGGCTCGGTTTGACGACATCTGGAAAGAGGCCGCTATCGGTCGGGTATTTCGGATGCCGGAAGTGGCGGGTATCATCCGCAGCCTTGTGGGATCAAATCCGATTTATGATCATCATGCTGTGCATACGGTTCCCGCCGGTCATCAGACAGGCCAGATCTGGCATGCGGACGCGATCATCGACCGGCGCATGTTTTCGGCGTTCGACATTCAGTTTTTCTATTTTGCGCACGACACCCCACGCGAGATGGGCGGCACGATGATACTACCGGGCAGCCATTACCGATACATCAGCGAGACGGACATCGCCCGGTATCAGAATTTTCTCAACCAGGCACCCATCGTCTGTAAGGCTGGGACCGTAGTGGTGGTGCACCACGGCATCTGGCATTGTGCCCAGCCCAACCGTACGGACCGGGTTCGCTATATGTTCAAACTCCGGCTAAATCCGGCGGTGCGTCAGCTTCGTCTCTGGAATACCGACGATATCGACGATCCGGAGATTCCGGGTCTTCTGAGCATCAGCCACAAATGGTATGGGAACGAAGAACGGCTTGAGCAGGTCAATCGGATCAAGTTCTGGCGGTATCTGACGGGTGACGATACGTTTGACAACCACTACTGGCTGTCGCGTATCGAAAACGAGCCCACGATGGCGTCGTAAAATGTATCGGAGTTACGGCAGGTCACAAAGAGGGAATCTGCCGTAACCGTCACGTCTGAACGTGTCCACCACTACGAACGGGCCTATTGGGATAAAGCAGAACCACGCCGCGCGTGGCTGAAGGTTCGGAGAACCGTATGAGCGACAGCGAGGGGTTGCAGCGTCAATTAGGGTTGTTTCCGGCCACGGCCATGGTAATCGGCGGAATGATCGCTGTCGGTATCTTTCTCGTGCCGGCAGGGATGGCCAAATCGCTCGGTTCGCCGCTTTTGGTGCTGATCGTCTGGGTGGTGATGGCGGCGATGGCGCTGTCCGGGTCGCTCTGTTACGGCGAACTTGCGGCGCGGTTTCCCAATGCGGGCGGGGGATACGTATATCTGCGCGAGGCGTTTGGTCCGCTACCGGCGTTTTTGTATGGCTGGATGTCCATGACGGCGATGGACCCCGGTATTACGGCGACTCTAGCGACGGGTATGGCCAGCTATCTGAATCATATCGTTCCGTTGGGTGACGTCGGGATGAAAATCGCCGGTATCGGAGCGGTACTGGCACTGGCGGTCGTAAACATTGTGGGCGTCCGGCTTGGCGCATGGCTGATCGTCGTGCTTACGGTGTTCAAAATCGGCGTACTGGCCGTTATCGCGCTGATGGGTGTCGGGCTGGGGCTGGGCGACTGGGCGAATTTGACACCGTTTACGGAACGGCGTCTCTATCCTGATGCGCCGCCGCTGTTTGACGCGCTGGCCGGTGGGCTGGTCGGAGCCTTTTTTGCCTTTGCCGGATGGTGGGATTTGAGCAAGCTCGCCGGAGAGGTAAAAGAGCCCGCCAAGACGCTTCCACGTGCTTTGATGCTCGCCGTAGGCCTCGTAACGCTGACCTATGTCGTGACCAGCATGGTTTTTATGTATCTGGTTCCCATCGACATGGTGATGGATGACGAGACTTTTGCGGCACAGGCGGGGGCGGTGCTGTTTGGCCGTAGCGGCGGCGTAATTTTTTCCGTTATCGTCATCTTGTCAGTAATCGGTAGCATCGCCGGTTTGCTCATGGCCGCCCCGCGCGTGTATTACGCCATGGCGCGGGACCGCGTATTTTTCAATTTTGCCGCTGTCATTCATCCCCGTTTCGGAACCCCTGCGCGGGCTATCGCCATACAGGCGGGACTGGCGTGCGTGCTGGTTGCACTCGGCACTTTCGAGACGATTCTAAACTATTTTATCTTTATCGCCGTGCTGTTTGTCGCGCTTACCGTTGTCGGTTTGTTTTTTATTCGTCGACATCATCCAAATGTACCCCCCTATCGAACCCCCGGCTATCCAGTTACGCCCGTCTTATTTCTCCTGTTGGTGACGGTTCTTCTTGCTCTGCTGATGGGGCACAGCCCCACGCAGGCGCTGATGGGTGTCGGTGTCGTGGCCGTCGGAATCCCCGTGTATTATCTGTTGTTTAGAAAACCCTGATCCTGCGAAAGGAGTTTTCATGACTTGGATCAAAACCGTACCTATGTCGCAAGCCGATGACCGGCTCCGGGCCGCCATAGAAGGTCAACGGCATCTGTATCCCATCGAATACGAACAGCCCGTACACCCGACGGACGACGGAACCGCCGGCATTGTCGGTTCACACACCTTGATTCCGGATGCGCTGTTTCACGCTTTTTCGGCGTTTGGGGCCATGATGGCCCCCGACTTGCCGCTTACGCGCCGTCAACACGAAATGATCACAACCGTTGTGTCGGCCACCAACCGGTGCGTGTACTGAATAGAGTCGCACGCAGAGTTTCTGCGGCGAGTGACGCTGGACAACGATCTGGTCGAAAAATTGCAGTATGATTATGCCAACGCGCCGATCGACGAAAAAGACCGGGCGATGCTGGATTTTGCCATCCAGTTGACAAAGGATGCCACGAAGATCACAAGAAAAGATCACGAACTGCTACGGGGGGTGGGATTCGACGACCGGGGTATATTGCAGATTACTCTGATTGCGGCGTGGTTCAATTATATCAATCGCGTGGCCGACGCGCTGGGAGTGGGGCGGGACGGGTAAAGATCGCTATCCTGCACCGTCGAAAAACTCAACCACGCCCGTCTCCAGGGAGTATTCGGCTCCTACGACCCACAGACCGTCCTCCTCGATCAACCGTTCCAGGATTTCCGATCCGTGACGAAGGTGATCGGCGGCAACGCGGACATGGGCACGGACGGCGTGATGAAGGAGCATATCGGGGTCGCGGGCCAACTCCGTGGTCAGCAGCGGTTGCACGGAGGGGCGAATACGGTCTACGATGGAACGAAGATTGCGGGATTGATTTTCGGAGGGGCGTTTGAGTTCGTCGAGCGTGGCCATGACTGCCCCGCAACGTGAGTGCCCGAGGACAACGACCAGCCGGGTTCCGAAACGTTCTGCGGCAAACTCGACGCTGCCGATCTGCGAGGGCGCGACGATATTGCCCGCCACGCGGATGACAAACAACCCTCCCAATCCCTGATCGAAGACGATCTCCGCCGGGACTCGCGAGTCGGAGCACCCCAGCACGATGGCAAAAGGCGTTTGGCCTTCCGCAAGCTCGCTTCGGCGTTTCGGTGTGGAAAGCAGGTTGTGGTTCGAAGCCCCCGCTACAAAACGGGCATTCCCTTCCCGCAGCTGTTTTAGCGCTTCCCGTGCTGTAATCATAACGTTGTTTCATCCCCCTGATTTTCTGTTTTCTCGACGTCTTTTTAGCGTCTTCCCGTGTTTTTAGATCGCCAAAGCGAGTCTGTCCTATCCGACGGTTCTTGCCACCTGCACCTTGGCTACCGTTTTGGCGCAGATGGCAGGGTTGAGTTCAACCGCGATACAGCGTCGGCCTAGCCGGACGGCCTCAACAGGCACGACCGCGCCTTCGCCGGCAAAAGGCTCCAGCACGATATCGTCTATGTACGACCACAGCCGAATCAGACGGCCATAGGGGTTGTCGTTGCGCGCGTCCGGCGTCCATATCGGCTCAAGGCTGTCCCGGTACTCCTCCGGGTCGATAAGACTAGCTGAGACTATCTCCGGGGCGGGCGGTGGGCGCTCTCCATGTTTGCGATAGACGATAAGCGTCTGCGCTGTATGCGTCAGCCGGGCCGTTGTCGGTGTACAGGTCTCCGGGGCGGGAAGCGGCAGAACAGCCCGCCCATACCAAT
>VGJU01000261.1 GCA_016867335.1 Candidatus Zixiibacteriota bacterium
GATGCGCAGTACTGGCTGGGGGACTGCTATTACAACCAGAAGCAACACAACCAGGCAATAGGCGCTTTCGAGCAATTGCTGATCAATTACCCCAAGAGCAACAAGACACCGGCAGCGTTGTTGCGTAGCGCTTTTGCACGTCTGGCGGTCAACGATACGAAAAACGCCCGGCTGTATTTAGAGCGTGTCATCGCCGAGTACCCCGCCGCTGAAGAGGGTTCGTTGGCACGTATGAGGCTGGAGACGGTTCCCAAATCCAAATAAGACACAAGAAAACGCCCCTTGGAAACATGTTCGGAAATGGCTAAAAAAACTCGCTTGGGCTGGCTAATATGGTCTTGCTATTTCAGGACACCTCTGTTATTTTAATACATTGAACGATAACAGAGTATATATTGAAAGTCGGCAAGGCCGCTGACATCCTCAAAGATAGTTTAAGCAGGTAATTTGGAGACCTTTGCGTCAAATCCTTTTGAAAGGAGTGGGTATGAAGCGGTTGTCGTTACCGGGTATCATGGTGTTGTGTGGACTGGTTACCGTTCCCGTGTGGATGGGCGCATGCGCTCCTCCGAAAAATACCCGCGCGGAAGCGGCAGCAGCCACAGCGGAAGCGGCACGCAAAGCCGCCGAAGAGGCCCGGCAGCGGGCCATCTCCGACTCGATTCGAACCGCGCAGGAAGCCGAACGGCTAGCGCGAGAGGCCGACGAACGTCGCAAACGCGAAGAAGAGGCGGCGCGTAAAGCCGCAGAGGATGCTCGCCGCAGAGCTGCTGAAGAAGAAACCCGTCGTATGGCCATGCTAAATACGGTCTATTTCGACTATGACCGCTCGGGCATTCGCGACGATCAGAAAGCCAGTCTTGACGAAAACGCCAAAAAACTGCGTGACTATCGCCCCGAAGACAAAGTGGTCATCGAAGGGCATTGCGACGAACGCGGGACCGTTGAGTACAATCTTGCGCTTGGGGAGCGCCGCGCCAGTTCTGTGAAAGGCTATCTCACCAAAGCGGGTATCAAGAAAGACCGACTGGAAACCATAAGCTACGGAAAAGAACGCCCGGTAGCCATGGGTAGCGACGAAAGCGCATGGTCCAAAAACCGGCGTGCCGAGGTCAAACGCAAGTAAGCCGCCAAACGAATCGGATTACGAACAAAACAGGGACGAAGCCCAAGCTTCGTCCCTGTTTTGTTTTGGAGGGATTTTGTGTGGTGCGGATAATCATGGTAGCGACGAATGCGTCGCCTCTACGATCTTCCGTCCCGCAAAAACGGTTTCCAATTTTCGTAGATCATTCGATGGATGGCCTCTTCGGGAAATTGGGGCAGATGGGTTCCCCGAACGATGTTGTTGACCTTCCACAACCCGGCGATTACCTGTTCCGGGGTGGCGGAGGGGAAGTCGGACCCGAAGATCAGCTTGTGTTCTACGCCATACTCAAGCGCCGACATAAATGCCTGATAGTGTCTGAGAGGGCGGTAATGGAGCGCGGAAACATCCGCATACAGATAGGGATGCTTGCGGATCAGCACAATGCACTCGTCTTCCCACGGATGCCCCATGTGGGCGACAATCATACGCAGGTTAGGGCAGGCGATGGCGATATCTTCCAGTTGGACCGGGTTGGCCCATTTTAGCGGGCCGGGACGCACAAACGATGTGCCCTGATGCCAGATCACCGGAATGTCGAGCGCTTCGGCACGTTTGAACAACGGCAGGTGTTTCGGATCCTGCGGATCGAATCCCTGATAGATCGGCGCCACTTTCAGCCCCCGCAGACCTAGCGTGTTGACGTTGTACTCGAGTTGCTCCACACAATCCGCATCGTTGGGATCGACCGAGCACCAACCGATAAATCTATCGGTGTGTTTCCGCACAAAATCCGCCACCAACTCCTGTGGCACATCGACACCGCAGTATGGCGCTTTCAACCCGAACACCACCACCCGGTCGCAGTTTTTTGTCGCCTCCAGCAACGTCTCCGGCGTCGAGTCGAACGCATTTTTGTATTTATCTTCATGACCGGCATAGTACACATCCGGTGTGATGCGCATCTTGGCCCGCTTGGCTGCGTAGGCGTACTCGACAAATTCATCCGACATGTGGTCGGGGTACCACATTAAGTTGGTGTGGATGTCTACCAGCATAATTAGCCTCCTGACGACTGGCCGGTGGCTTGGTCCAGCCGCTCGAAAAAATCGGGAAATGTCTTGGCCGTACAACCGGGATTGAGGATAACGACCCCTGGCGTGCGAAGACCGATCAGCGCAAAACTCATCGCCATGCGATGGTCGTCGTAGGTCTCTACTTCTCCTCCATGTGGGGCGGCTGGCTGTATCACGATGGCGTCCGGATGTTCCTCGACGGACACCCCCAACTTGCGCAGTTCGGCGACCGGCGCGGCTACGCGGTCGGTCTCCTGAAGCCGCGTGTGCCCCAACCCTCGGATGATCACCGGCCCGTTCGCAAACGGCGCGATCGCCGCCAGCGTGAGCGCCGTATCTGAAATGTCACCCATGTCCACGTCGATTCCGCGCAGTTTGGACGGTCCCGTCACCTCGACGGCGTCTTTCTCGCGGCAAACGCGGCAACCCATTTTTTCCAACACCTCTACAAACCGGATGTCGCCCTGCGCGCATTCACGCCCCAGCCCATGTACACGCACACGCCCGCCCGTAAGCGCGGCGGCGGCAAAAAAATACGACGCGGCAGAGGCGTCCGGCTCCACCGAATACGCCGTGGCACGGTATCGCTGAGCACCGGGCACGTAAAGCCTGCGGTAGTTTTCATGACGCATCATCGCTCCGAACCGACGCATCACGGTAGCCGTCAGGTCGATATAGGGTGTATGAACCATCGCCCCCTCCACCTCGATATCGAGCCCCTTCGGGGTACACGGGCCTACAAGCAACAGCGCGGTAAAATACTGACTACTCTGGTGACCGGCCATCCGGGCCGTGCCGCCCGTCATGCCTTTGGACTCCACCACCACCGGCGGACAGCCGGTTCCGTATTCCGAGACCGCGCAAACCCCAAGTTGGTTGAGGCTGTCGAGCAACGGCTGTATCGGACGTTGACGCATTCTTTCGGTTCCGTCGATGCGGTACCGCCCCTGACCGAGCGCGACAAAGGCGGTCAGAAACCGCATGGCGGTTCCGGCAAGCCCGACAAACAGATCGGCACGGTCCGCCGATATGTGGCCGCCAAGACCGTCCACCGTGAGGGTATGCGCCGGTTCGTCGGCGGCGACGACAAACCCGAGTTGGCGGAGCGCGTCCATCATGTACCGGGTGTCGTCGCTAAACAACGCACCGGTCAGAACGCTCCGACCCTCGGCGAGCGCCGCCACGATCAACGCCCGGTTGGTGTCGCTCTTAGAGCCGGGGACGCTCACTTCGGCCTCTATCGGGCCGGATACGGGGTGGATAAGTCGCGAAGAGTTGGGCATTTATACGAGCGTCCGCCATTCCGGATACCGGTCGTCGATACCGCGAATTAGATCGTGATAGGTCTTGCGAAATTTCTGTGTGATGGGACCGATTTCACCGTTGCCTATAAGGTGGTGGTCTATCGAGGCGATGGGTTTTACCTCTGCGCCGGTTCCACAGAAAAACGCCTCTTCAGCGGTGTATAGCTCGGTCCGGTCGATGTCGCGCTCGACGACCGGGATACCGAGCACTTCGCGTCCGATTTGCAGAATGGTGTTGCGTGTGACGCTGACCAGTATGTCGCTCGTCACCGGTGGCGTGACGAGGACGCCATCCTGTATCATCATTACACACGCACCCGGTCCTTCGCATACCTTACCACGCGTGTTCATCATGATGGCTTCGTCATAGCCGCTCAACGTGGCATCCGTCCATGCGATGGCGCTGTTGCGGTAATTGGCCCAGCATTTGACCCGCGCCGGCAGCATGTTGTCCGTAATGCGCGTCCACGAACTGATACAGGCTTTTACCCCAGTGGGCCGACTTAGTTGCGAAGCATTCGGAAAGGTGTTGATATAGGTGTGCGCCGGGCCCACCATCTTACTGAGAAAGGTGGTGGGTGCAAAAAACAGCGTGGGAAAGACATAGATATCCTCGCGGTAGGTGTTTGCTCCGGCGATTTCGACCGAGGCTCGCACCAGATCCTCAAGGGAAAAGGGAGTTTCCATCCGCATGATCTTGATCGACCGATACAGCCGTTCGAGATGCGCGTGGAGCCGAAAGATATACAGCTTTTCACGCTGGGGGTTCCAGTAGGCGCGGATACCTTCGAAAATCGAATGGGCAAAAATATGTCCGTGTGTGACGTGCATGGTCGCCTGCTCCCACGGCGTGATTTTGCCGTCGAGCCAGATATACTGGGGGTGGGGGGTGTCCCACATGAGGGTGTTCCTCCGTTACCGACTTTGGATTGGGCATGAAAGGCGCTGAACACTAGGCAAGCGAATTCCGCGCATCGACTTCCACAAGCCCGCCTATGCCACTTGACCAGCGCCATCCGGCGCAAACACGAGCGCTGCTGGCCAGCTTGGGTAAGGCAAAATCGCCATTGGGCATTCCGTAAGGTCCATTTACCGCGCGGTTTTATTTTTCGGCCATCTTAACATCAACCGTTCCCAGATCGGAGAAAACGACTCGCGCCGATTCGCCCGTTCGAAGCGGCGGCGGTGCAACTACCGTTCCGGAGACGACCACATCTCCTGCGTGGAGTTGTCGCCCGTACCGGGGCAGTTCGTTTGCCAGCCAAAGCATCGCCTCGAACGGGTCTTTGCCCATGATCGAAGACGCCGGTCCCTCCGCTTTCTTTTCTCCGTTGATTTCGACGATGCCTACGACCCGGCTGAAATCCACTTGATCGAGCGAGTAGCGCCGATCGCTTACCACGATGCCGACCTGTGTCACGTTGTCCGTAATATCATGGTTACGGGTATGCGTTTTGCCTTCCGCCGCGTATAGCCGCCCACCCACCAGTTCGATGGCCGGACCGACCCCCGCAACTGCCGCTTTCATCTGTTCTCGTGTAACCACAGGCCCCGGCAAGTCCGTTTTGATCCAAAACGCCACCTCGGCTTCGATAAACGTCGTACCGTTTACGTGATCTGACGGAGAAACGATGCTTCCGCTCCGGTACACATTCTCGCCCATCACGTAGCCAAACACCGGATCCGGCGGCGTTTGGGGATCGAGCACACGGGAATATCCG
>VGJU01000262.1 GCA_016867335.1 Candidatus Zixiibacteriota bacterium
CGAGTCCGACCGCAAGGTTATGGCGTGCCGAAGGGTTTGACAATCGGATTTCGCGTGCGCCCTCGGCAATGAGATGGCGAATGGCGCGGTTGATCTCCCGGATGGTTTTTCCTTCGCACTGTATCGCGCTCATGCGGCGACCTTTTTTCCGACGGTTTCCGGCGATACCGGGACGCGCCAGACACGGACGACGCCGGGTGCCGGCTCCCGTGCCTGTACACCCTGTCCAAAGACAGCACACAACGCCTGTTCCTCCGTAGCCATGGCGACATATTCGGGTGTTTCGACCAGCATAAGCGGTTTGAGACCAAAGGCGTCCTTGACAAACCCGATCTGATCCTGTGTGGCGGCGATATACGAGAACGATCCGTCGAAATCACGCATCGACGCATAAAGCGCGGCTTCGAAGTCAAGTCCCTGCATCATGCGTTCTTTTAGATACAACCCGATGATTTCGGAATCGTTTTCGGTATAAAACCGGATGCCACGCATTTCGTATTGCCGACGGAGTTTGTGATAATTGGTGATATGGCCGTTGTGCGCAGTGGCGATGTCAAGCGCGCCATGCGCGTAAAACGGTTGCGAGTGGCTCAGATCCACGCGGCTTTCGGTGGACAGACGGGTGTGTCCGATTGCGTGCGTGCCGGTAAAACTACGGACTCTGTACGTCGCGTCAAGGCGTTGGGGAGAGCCAACCTGTTTGACCAGTTCGAGCGAGTGGCCGGCGCTTATGATTTCGATGTCGGGGGCGATGTCTTCGATGGCATGTTCGAGCGTTTCTATCGGGCCGTCATAGCGGACGACAAGCCTCAAATAGTCACCGGCGACTTCCGAACCGATCACTTGGGCAAGAATTGCAGCGCGTGCGGCGATGCGTTCCGTTCTTCCTTCCGGGATGCCGTTTTCGCCAGCTTTGATACGCAGTTTGATTTGCCCGTCGGTTGCGGGACCGTAGACGGCCACGCCTGCGGAGTCGGGTCCGCGTCGGCCCAAGGCTGAAAGCATCTCCAGCATGACCGATCCGACGGATGACCTTTCGCCGGTTTTGTCGAGAAAACCTGCAATGCCACACATGGACGGGTTCTCCTTTTGTTCAGGCAGACGGGTTCAACCTGTTTACACGGACACCCAAAGGAGCGCCGGAAATTTAAAACACCTGTTTGGAAAAGTTGTCGGAAAATAGAAGCGGTTGTCCGGTCTGTCAACCTATTTCCAGATATTTATGCAGGTCGTGATGATCAGGGCGTTGGTAAAGTCGAGAAAAAACGCACCGACCATGGGAACGACGAGAAACGCGCGCGGGGCCGCGCCAAATTTTTCGGTCAGTGCTTCCATGTTGGCCATGGCGTTGGCGGTCGTGCCAAGCATAAAACCGCAGAATCCGCTGCTCATCACCGCCGCGTCATAGTCGCGGCCCATCAGCCGGTGAATGGTCCACAGCGAGATCATGGCGATCAGCGCGACCTGGGCGACGAGCATGATCATCAAGGGGAGCGCGAGGCTGGCGATTTCCCACAGTTTGAGCGTCATGAGCGCCATCGAGATAAAAAGCGAAAGCGCCACACTGCCGAGGTTGTCGATCGTGCGTTGGGAAAGTCCCAGTACACCGGTGACATCGTCCATGTTGCGCATGACAGCGGCGACGATCATCGCGCCGATATAAGCGGGCAGCGTGATCTCCATGGCGGCGAACGCTTTGCTGATCCACGATCCCACCCACATGGCGGCAAGGATCAACACGACATTTTTGAGGATCAGATAAGCGGTTTTTTCTTCACCTGCCGGATTTGTGTCGTTGTCCTCGGTTTCGGGAATCGGGGCGACGGGTCTTGTCGTTTTGACGCCCCGTAGTCCGCTCCGTTCGATGATAAACGTGCCGATCGGGCCGCCGATGAGACCACCGGAGACGATGCCCACCATGGCGGCGGCTACTGCCACCGACGCGGCTGCGGGGACGCCCGCTTCTGCGAACAGCGGGGCAAAGGCCAGCCCGGTGGCCGGTCCGCCGGTCAGCGTGACCGACCCGGTCAGCACGCCAAAAAGAGGGTGCATACCCAGCGGGGCGGACAACAGAATACCGAGGACGTTTTGCGCAACGGCGGCTATGGTAGAGATGACAAAGAAAAGAATGACCTGTGGACCGCCTACACGCAGTAGCGACACGCTTGCGCCAAAACCGATGGTGGTAAAAAACGCGATCATCAGGGGGCTCTGGAGTGTCGTGTCAAATTGCACGAGTTCTACACCCGACTGTTTGGCAAAGAGGATCAGCACGGAAACCAGAAGCCCGCCGATCACCGGAGCGGGCAGGTTGTACCGGGCCAGCGGAGGAATCAGCTTCCGAATGCCGTATCCGATAAACAGGACGATACCGGCAACGGCGAGGGTGTGCGTCAGATCGAGCTTGAGCATGGGTTGTTCCGGAGAAGGGATACGGATGACGAGAGAGACGATTTTGGCTACAGGTTGGCATGTGTCGGTTTTTCAGGCAAATGCCGAGACCAAACAAAACCCCCCTCAAGATAGCCTTGGGGGGGGTCGATGCCAAGCCTGAAGATAGGGCGCGGCGTTTAAAATTTGAAGGCTTCGACTTCCTTGTCGCCACGCTGATTAAACACGTAGCCGCTTACCTCGTCGATCTCATAGTCCGGCTGTTTGTCTTTAAGCACCGCATCCCGGTCCGCCATCCCCCGAAAAACTGCCCTGACCCGGTCCAGTAGGTCCGCTACCGGCTATAGTGGAGATGGTGCCTGCGGTATTAACCATGCGCACCCGGTTGTTAAAGGAGTCGCCGATAAATACATGTCCATTGAATACCGCTACCCCTTGTGGATGATCGAGTTGAGCGGTCGTCGCCGGTCCTCCGTACCCTCCCGACCCCGCCGTGCCACCAGCGACCCGGTTGATCGTACCGGTCAGCTCTACTCGACGTATGGCGTTTTCACCCAACAGGGCGATATAGATATTTCCTGCGTTGTCCACCGCCACGTCGTAGGGGTCGAGCAGACCGGACTGCGTCGCAGCGACGCCATTCACAGGGGTGAAACTTCCATTGCCCGCCACCGTCGTAATGGTTCCGGTTGTAAGATTTATACACCGGATACGGCCGTTGGCGTGGTCGGCGATATAAAGGTTATTGCCGTGAATCGCCAGCCCTTTGGGCGCATTGAGGCTGGCCAGTGTGGCGGGACCGCCGTCCCCGGAAAACCGTCCGCCAAAGTTGTTCCCTTGCCCAAATCCGTCTCCCGCAACGGTGATGATGTTCCCGGAGGTGTCTATTTTCCGGATACGGTGGTTGATTCCATCCGAGACATAAATATTGTTGTCAGCATCTATGGCGATGCCGGCAGGGTTGATGCCTGCTTGCGTGGCGGGGCCGCCGTCCCCGGAGAACACGTTGCTTCCGGTTCCTGCGGCGGTAGTAATATGGCCCGATTCATCTATTTTTCGAACTCGGTTGTTAACACTGTCGGCAATAAAGAGATGGCCCTGCGCGAGCGCTACCCGCGCGGGAAATCGCAGACTGGCCTGCGTGGCGAGTCCCCCGTCCCCGGCATGCGCTCCCGTTCCATTTCCGGCAACGGTAAAGATGTCGCCGTGGTTTTGCGCCTGCACGCCGGAGGGAAAGCTCGATAGAACGTAAACGATAGCCGGAGCAACAAACAGATACCTATTCATAGAGGATGCTCCTTTGAACAGCACACAGCTTGAGGATATCCAAAACGGTTTGTGCAGGAGAAGTCGCAATTCTCGTGCCATCAGGTCACAGCAGGTCGATAGCCCCGTATTGGGGCCGATGTAGCCCTTAGGGGTTTTACGACCGGTAGCGTTTCTGTACAAAAATTATATGCGCCATACGGTTATAGCGCAAAAACACGCCTAAAACCGATGCAAAACGCGTGCAGTATTTTTCGTACAGGGGAAAGGATGAATTGTATACACCCGACGGGTAAAGACAAGCTCGAATCTTGACGGTCGGCGGGTCGGGGAATTACCTTCCCACCTGCACATGGAGACCGTTGGCTTCCATTCCCATTGAAGCCTCCCCGCAGCCTTCCGAAGGCAGTTTTACGCCTTCCACCTGCGGGGAGTACGCTTGCCGGTAGTACCGCAAGCTATCTTCGACAGTAAGGAGTAGGCGCTCTTGCGGCTGTTCTGCCGCAAGATATGTTGATTGTTTGGAGTTCGCTCGTTTACCCCGCAGCCATTGCGTAAGCAACCGCGTAGCGCTCGATGCGTTCCCGGAGGGAACCATCCATCGAAGCCTCTTCACGCTTCTACCTACGGGGAGTCTTTGGTCTTGCAGCTTGCTGCAAGGTGTCGTTGGTCTTGCAGCTTGCTGCAAGGTGTCGTTGGTCTTGCAGCTTGCTGCAAGGTATGCACTCGCTGTTCTGTTCAATGAAAAGGAGTCTTGCGTTTATGGAATATCGCCAGTTAGGCCGGTTTGGGGTCAGGGTATCGTCTGTCTGTCTTGGGACGGCGTTCCGAGCATACTGGGACGGGCGGTCGGATGAGAAAACGTGTATCCGCGTCATCGAGACGGCGGTGGACCACGGGGTCAACTTTATCGACTGCGCCAACAGTTACTTTGCCGGAAAATGCGAGACGCTGCTGGGCAAAGCGCTCAAGGGGTTGAAAGGCAAACGGGACGATCTGATCGTCACCAGCAAGGTATGGAGTCCGATCGGACAGGGGCCAAACGACCAAGGGACATCGCGGTTTCACATCCTGCGTGAGATCGATCGGTCGCTCAAACGGATGCAACTCGATCACATCGACCTGTATCTGCTACACAATTTTGATCCCGATACCGTTCTCGACGAGACGCTTGGCGCGATGGACGATTTAGTCCGGCAGGGCAAGGTGCGTTATACCGGCTGTTGCAACTTTACGGCGGCGCAGGTGGTGGAGGCGCTGTGGGTAAACGACCGCAACGGGTGGGGAGCGATGGCGTGTCTTCAGAATCAATACAATCTGCTCCGTCGAGACATCGAGACGGAACTGGTAGGGCGCTGTCGCCAGCATGGCCTGGGGATGATGACGTACAGTCCTCTGGCGATAGGCTTGCTGTCCGGCCAGTTTCGCCGCAACCAGAAACCGGCGGAAAATACGCACTGGGGATCCGATCCGGCACGGTTCAAAAGGGTCATGACAAAAGAGCGGGATGCTGTCATCGGCGCGCTGGTC
>VGJU01000263.1 GCA_016867335.1 Candidatus Zixiibacteriota bacterium
CACCGCGGTGGCTACGCCTCCGACTGCGACATGACAGGTTCTTCTTCCGCATCTTGTCCGCTTGCCTTGTAGAACGTCAGGACATCGCCTTTTTTGCCTACCTCGATCTCGTCCCCATCGTGAAACCGGCCTTTGAGCAACTCTTCGGCCAGCGGGTCTTCTACCATGCGCTGTATCGTCTGATTGGTATATCGGGCGTTGTACAGCGGATCGTAGCCTTTTTCCGCCAGCAGTTCCCGCGCGCTTTGGGTAAGCGCAAGGGTTATGTTACGATCTTTCATACGCTTGTTGATTTCCCCGATCTGAAGTTCGATGATCTGGGAAATCTCGGTTTTGCCCAGCGGGTGAAACACCAGTGTTTCGTCAAGTCGATTGAGCAATTCGGGGCTAAATAGCTTTTTGAGTTCTTCTTTTACCTGTCGTTGCATTTTCTCGTATTCGGATTCGCCGCCTTCCTGTCGAAAACCCAGTCCACCCGCTTTTTTGAGGTCTCGCGTGCCTAGATTCGAGGTCATGATGATGACCGTGTTTTTGAAGTCTACGCACCGCCCGAAACTGTCAGTCAACGTCCCCTCGTCCAAAATCTGGAGCAGAATGTTGAACACGTCGGGATGGGCTTTTTCGATTTCGTCCAGCAACACGACGGAATAGGGTTTGCGTCGGACCTTTTCGGACAAATGGCCGCCCTCGTTGTATCCTACGTACCCCGGTGGCGCGCCAATCAGACGCGACACGTTGAACTTTTCCATGTACTCGGACATGTCGATACGGATCAACGCGTCGGGATCTTGAAAGAGAAATTCGGCGAGTCCTTTGGCTAAAAAGGTTTTGCCTACACCTGTGGGACCGAGAAAGACAAAGGAACCGATGGGACGGTTAGGGTTTTTGAGTCCGGCGCGCGAACGGCGAATGGCTTTGGACAACGAGAGGATCGCCTCGTTCTGGCCGACGACTTTTTTCTTGAGATCGTCTTCCATGTGGAGCAGCATTTGGGATTCCTGCTCCTGCATCCGGAATACCGGGATGCCGGTCATGCTGGCGATGATATGGGCGATGTCATCTTCGCCTACTTCGATCACCTCGCGCGAGACCCGTTCGCGCCAAGCGCGGAAAGTTTCGTCGTGTTCGCGTTGGAGTTCTTCCTGGCGGTCCCTGAGCGCAGCGGCGCGCTCAAATTCCTGATTCTGCGCCGCTTCGACCTTTTTCTCCTGTATCGTTTCGATCTGTTTTTCGATCTCCCGAATATCGGGCGGGACCGTCATTTTGGAGAGTTGGGCACGCGATCCGGCCTCGTCGATCACGTCGATGGCCTTGTCCGGCAGAAAACGGTCCTTGATATACCGGTCGGACAGTTTGGCCGCGGCTTCGATGGCCTTGTCCGTATAATGGACGTGATGGTACTCTGCGAAGCGTCCCTGGACGCCTTTGAGCATTTCGATTGTCTCTTCGATGCTGGGAGGATCGACGATCACCTTTTGGAAACGACGTTCAAGCGCGCCGTCTTTTTCGACGTGTTTGCGGTACTCGTCGAGTGTCGTAGCTCCGATGCACTGGAGTTCACCGCGCGCCAGCGCCGGTTTGAAGATGTTGGAGGCATCCAGACTGCCTTCGGCTCCGCCCGCCCCAACGATAGAGTGCAGTTCGTCGATAAAAATGATCACGTCGTCCGACTTGGTGATTTCGGCCATGATGGATTTGAGCCGTTCCTCGAACTGTCCCCGGTATTTGGTTCCGGCGACGATAGCAGCCATATCGAGGGTTACGACGCGCTTGTTTTCGAGAATCTGCGGGACTTTTTTCTGGACGATACGCTGGGCAAGGCCCTCGGCGATGGCAGTCTTGCCGACACCCGGCTCGCCGATAAGCGCAGGATTGTTTTTCTTTCTCCGGCTGAGAATCTGGGTGACACGCTCGATTTCCTTGTCTCTTCCGACTACGGGATCGAGTTTACCGGAGCGGGCCAGTTCGGTAAGGTCGCGTCCGAAATGGTCGAGAAACGGGGTGCGACTGCGTTGATTTTCCTTTTTCGTCACCGACCGGTCGCTCTGTATGTTCTGGATCTCTTCTTTTATCTTCTCATAATTGACGTCGTAGGTTGCCAAAATTTGGGAGGCGATGCCTTGCTTGTCGCGTACAAGAGCAAGCAAGAGGTGTTCGGTTCCTACGTACTTGGATTTTAGGTTACTGGCCTCATGTGCGGCGATCTCAAGCGCCTGTTTTGCGCGGGGCGTATAGGGCACTTGGCCGATCGTAAGGGCGCTGGACTGCGATACCGTCGCCTCTTCGATGGACTGACGCAGTTCTTCCAGATCGATGCCCAAGTTGCGCAGCATGGCAGCGGCGGTCCCTTCGCCATCTCGGATAAAAGCCAAGAGCAGATGCTCGGTGGCTATGTAGTCGTGTTGAAGGCGAGCGGCCTCTTCGCGGGCAATCTGCATCACGCGTTTAAACCGTTCGGTAAACTTGTGATTCCCTTGGGGCATCATCTTTGGATTCCCTCCGTCGTTGCGCCCGAACGTTGGCAAAAGAAAGACATCATATTTGTGTATTGAGAACCTGTCGGACCATTTCGGCGCGGAAACGGTTTCGCTCCTCCGTGTCCAACGGGCCTCCGGCGATTTTTTGTACATGCGCCGACTGAGTCGTCATAAACAAACGGTTGAGTACGGACAGGTCGATCTCCGAAAATATCTGCATCGACCGTCCCATACGGATCATCGAAAGCGCTTCCAGCGCGTCGGATTCGGAAAGCAGTCGCGCGTGTTTCAGCATGGCATAAGCCCGCCATATCCGGTCTTCCACTTGTAAGCGTGCCTCTTTGAGCAAGGCTTCATAGGCGCGATGCTCGTATTCCATCAACTGTCGGACGACGTCGTGCAGACGATTTATGATTTCCTGTTCGGCATATCCGAGCTTCCACTGATTGGAGACCTGATACAGATTACCGAGCGAACCGGTCCCCTCTCCATACAGACCTCGGACCGAAACCCCGATCTCTTGCATCCCACGGATGACCGGTTCGATGTGTTGCGTCCTCTCCAATCCCGGAAGATGGATCAGCACCGACATCCGGATACCGGTCCCCACGTTGGTAGGGCAGGCCGTAAGATAGCCGAATTCGTCGGAAAAGGCATAGTCGAGCGTTTCGCTGAGTTCAGAGTCGATTCGGTCGGCTTCTTTCCACGCCTTTTCCAGCGCCAGCCCACCGTGAATCGTCTGTATACGAAGATGGTCTTCCTCATTGACCATCAGGCTGGCGGTTTCCGCAGGTCTGACAAACACGCCGGACTGTTGTCCTTTTTCCACCAGCGCCGGGCTGATGAGCCGTCTTTCCATCAAAAACTGTCGGTCCAACTCCGGCATGTCCGCTAACGGAAAGTACCACATATCGCTCAGTGTCTTGCTCGCATGAACGGCCGTTTCGACCTGATGGATGACCCGGACAAGATCGCTTTTGCGGGTCCGGGGTACAAAGGGCAGTGCCATGAGGTTGCGCGCCAGCCGAGCGCGACTGCTCAGAATCAGGTCCGCCGCGCCCCCATCACCCGCCCACCATTCGGGACTCGAAGCGATAAAATTTTTCAGCGCCGCCTTCATGGCTTTTACCGTTCTCTAGGCAGATGGACTTCCGCCGTCCGTTCGATTTCGTTGATGCGGTCTCTGAGTTGCGCCGCTTTTTGGAATTGTTCGCGTTCCACGGCCTGTTTGAGTTCGCGTCGCAACGTCAGAAGCTCGTTACGTGCCGCCACTTGATCCGGGTTGAGCGCCGGAACCTTGCCCACATGCCGGTTGCGTCCGTGAAGACGACGCAACACGATGGCGAGTTCGGCGCCGAAAGTCCGGTAACATTCACTGCATCCGAGACGCCCGGTTTTATGAAACTCCTCGGCGGTAAGTCCGCATTGCGGACAACCCGTTTTTGTCATGAGGCTCGTCCCGCCGTTATGTCGTACAAACGCCCGTCCGTCAGATGCAGCAGGCGGTCTGCTCGTCGCCCTATCGTTTCATCGTGGGTGACGAGCACAAATGCCTGTCGAAAGGCACGACTGAGCGACCAAATCATATCCAAAAGCGCCGTGCCGGTGGTTCGATCTAAATTGCCCGACGGTTCGTCCGCGAGTACCACCGCAGGTTTGCAAGACAATGCACGTGCCACCGCCACACGTTGCTGCTCTCCACCCGACAGTTCTCCGGGTTTGTGATCCAGACGTGCTCCGAGACCCACTTCGGTCAGTAATTCACAGGCACGCACGCGCGCCGCTTCCCATATCGGAGACCCGATCAAAAGAGGCATCATGACGTTTTCCAGCGCCGTAAATTCCGGAAGCAGATGATGCGCCTGAAACACAAATCCTATCGACCGGTTTCGAAGCGCGGCGATCTTCTCCTCCGGCAAGGCAAACACGTCGGTTTTTTCGATCATCACCTGACCCGCCGTAGGCCGGTCCAGCGTTCCCAGAATGTGAAGCAGGGTGCTTTTTCCCACGCCGGACGCCCCCGACACCGCGACGATCTCTCCTTGGGCAATATCCAGCGTAATCTCTTTGAGCACTTCCAGACGCCCCGCGCCGGTTTCGAAGCTTTTGCCGACGTCAAGCGCTCTCAGCACCACGCCGGACATCGTTTCTACCGGAGACGGGGACACGGCTTCCATGATCGCCCTCTATTCGTAGCGGATCGCTTCGACGGGCGCAAGCTGTGATGCCTTCCATGCCGGATATATCGCCGCAAGTACGGTGATGGCCATCGAACCGATGGCTACGCTGACAAAGTCGAACCACTCCATCCGGATCGGGAGCGCGTCGATAAGATAAATATCGGGCGGTAGGGAGATAATCTTGAACGTCGCCTGAACCCAGCAAAGTCCAAACCCGATCAGACAACCCGCCAGTGTTCCGCAGACACCGATCACGGAACCCTGAAAGACAAATATCTTCATCATACCGCGTGCGGTCGCGCCCATGGATTTCAGTATTCCTATATCCTTCGTTTTTTCCAACACGATCATAATCAATGTACTGGCGATGTTAAAAGCCGCCACGAGGATGATCAGATTCAGGATGGCAAACGACGCCCATTTTTCCAGCGTCATCCAGCGAAACAGACTTTTGTACTGTTGCATCCAGTCGATAGTAAAATAA
>VGJU01000264.1 GCA_016867335.1 Candidatus Zixiibacteriota bacterium
ACCCCGTCATCCTGTGGAGACCGGGCTGATTGCGCTACGGGAGCGGCTGTGGAGACCGCGTATCGAAGCGGCACTCAAGAAACTTGATTTTTTTTCGTTCGACGTGTATCAATTGGACGGGGGATTGGATTTTTTCCGGGATGGGGCCTGTGTAAAAACGTTACGCGACCGTGGCAAAAAGATCGTCTGCTGTTATCTCGGCAGTGATCTGAGAACACGCGGTGTCATTCCCGCCGTAGACGCGACAGTTGATTTGAATTTTACCGTAGAGTTCGATCATCTCGCGCTGCACCCCGATATTCATTTTGTTTTTTTCCCGTTCGATCCTTTCCGGTTTACGGTGCGGACACAGGAAAATCCGCGCCTGCGTATTTTTCACTCCGCCACCAACCGGAGATACAAAGGTTCGGATCATATCATTTCGGTCGGCAAACGGCTGGAAAGGGACTTCGGCGTCGAGTTCGTTTTTATGGAAAAAACCCCGTATACCGAACTCTTAGAGGCCAAAAGCCGAAGCGACATCGTCGTGGATCAGATCACCAACCTCGGTGGGGTAGGGTACGGCATCAGCTCGCTGGAGGCCCTTTCGATGGGGCTTCCGGTATGTACACGGCTTACGCCGGAACTGGAAGCGTTTCTGCCCGACCATCCCTTTGTTTCCGTAACCCCGGAAACGCTCTACGACCGGTTGGTGGACCTGATCCGAGATCACGGATTCAGACGAGAACGCGGGCTACAGGGAAGGGCGTGGGTGGAAAAATATCACGACGCCCGCGAGGTGGTCCGGCGTATCCACGAACAGTACCGGTCCGCCGGTTGGTTTGGTTAAATTCCCAAGGAGATCAGGACCGCATGTCCATGTCTGAAAAAATCAAACATCTCGAAGCGTTGCGCCAAGAGGCGCTCAAGGGGGGCGGTGAAGAACGTATCGCCCGACAGCATCAGACCGGAAAATGGACGGCTCGCGAGCGGGTCGCCTTTTTGCTCGACGAAGGAAGTTTTCAGGAAATCGGTGCCTTCGTCACGCATCGGTGCGACGACTTTGGAATGGGGGACAAGAAGATACTCGGCGATGGCGTTGTCACTGGGTACGGGACAGTAGACGGGCGCCCCGTATATGTGGTATCCGAGGATTTTACCGTATTCGGGGGATCGCTCGGATTGGCTTACGGCGAAAAAATCTGCCGGATCATGGATCTTGCCATGAAAAACGGCGCGCCTGTCATCAGCCTCAAGGACTCCGGCGGGGCACGCATCCAGGAAGGCGTGGTCAGCCTGGCGGCTTATGCGGACATCTTTTTGCGCAACGTGCTGGCTTCGGGTGTCGTGCCTCAAATATCGGTCATCATGGGGCCGTGCGCGGGTGGAGCGGTATATTCGCCGGCCATGACAGATTTTATTTTCATGGTGGAAGATACCAGCTACATGTTTATCACCGGTCCTGAGGTCATCCGGGCCGTTACCCATGAGGATGTCACCTTTGATACCCTCGGCGGGGCGGGGGTTCATAGTTCGATCAGCGGTGTCGCCCATTTTGCCGCGCACGACGAAGCGGCCTGTCTTATGCAGGTCAAACAGCTTCTTGCCTATCTGCCGTCCAATAATCTCGAAGATCCGCCTTCTGTGCCATGCGACGACGACCCGAACCGGATGGACGAAGCGCTGGCCGGTCTGGTGCCCGACGATCCGAACAAACCGTACGACATCAAAGATGTGGTACGTTGCGTCGTCGATCACGGCGATTTTTTCGAGGTACACCGGGACTTTGCCGAAAACCTCGTCGTGGGGTTTGCCCGCCTAAACGGACGCTCGGTAGGAATCGTTGCCAATCAACCGGCGTCGCTTGCCGGGGTGCTGGATATACACGCTTCGGTAAAGGGCGCGCGGTTTGTCCGTTTCTGTGATGCGTTCAATATTCCACTGGTCGTCTTCGAAGATGTGCCCGGCTTTTTACCGGGTGTAAGCCAAGAACACGGTGGGATCATCACCGCCGGGGCCAAACTGCTGTACGCCTTTTGCGAAAGTACCGTTCCGAGGCTTACCGTCGTCACGCGAAAGGCGTACGGCGGCGCATACTGCGTGATGAACAGCAAGCATATCCGCGCCGATGCCAACTTTGCCTGGCCGACGGCACAGTTTGCCGTCATGGGGCCCGAAGGCTCGGTCAATATTCTGTATCGTCGTGAGCTTTCGCAGGCCGAAGACGCGGAGGGGCTACGAAAAAAACTGACCGCCGAGTTCCGCGAGAAGTTCGACAACCCGTATATCGCCGCGAAACGCGGATACATAGACGAGGTGATTTTGCCACAGGAAACCCGTCCTCGTCTGATCGCCGGTCTTGAAATGCTCAAAACCAAGCGCGATACCAACCCGCCCAAAAAACACGGTAACATTCCCCTGTAAGGAATCTCCATGTTTGAAAAAATACTGATTGCCAACCGGGGCGAGATCGCAGTCCGAGTGATCCGTACCTGTCGCGAAATGGGCATACAAACCGTTGCCGTGTTTTCCGAAGCAGACCGGGGTGCCCCCCATGTGCGCTACGCGGACGAAGCCTGTCTTATCGGTCCGGCGCTCTCGCGCGAAAGCTATCTCCTACCCGAAAACATTATCGCCGCCGCCCGAAAAACCGGCGCACAGGCCGTGCATCCGGGGTACGGTTTTCTTTCCGAACGCGCAGCGTTTGCGGACCGCTGTGTCGACGCGGGCATTGCCTTTATCGGACCGTCGGGCGAGGCCATGCGTGCCATGGGAGACAAAACCGCGGCGCGACGCGCCATGCGCACAGCCGGCGTGCCGGTTGTACCGGGGACCGAAGAAGGACTAAACGACGATGCCGAAGCCGTCCGCGTCGCAGACGAAGTTGGCTATCCGGTGCTGATCAAGGCGGCCATGGGCGGTGGCGGCAAGGGTATGCGCATCGTCCGAAACCCCGAAGAACTGGCATCGGCCCTGCGCTCGGCACGCTCGGAAGCACTGTCGGCCTTTGGAGACGGGGCCGTATATATCGAGAAATATCTGGAAGACCCACGCCATGTCGAGTTTCAGATACTCGCAGACGCCCACGGACATACCGTGCATCTCGGTGAACGCGAATGCTCGGTGCAACGCCGACATCAGAAACTTATCGAAGAATCGCCTTCATGTATCCTGGACGACCGACTTCGTGCGGAAATGGGCACAGCGGCAGTACGGGCCGCAGAAGCCGCCGGATACGTAAACGCCGGAACCATCGAGTTTATCGTAGACCGGAACAGAAACTTCTATTTTTTGGAGATGAACACTCGGCTTCAGGTCGAACATCCGGTTACCGAAATGCGTACCGGTCTCGATCTGGTCAGAGAGCAGATCCTTGTGGCGTCGGGTAGCCCGCTTCGGTTTACTCAAGAGGAGATTCCGTTTCGCGGAGCCGCCATCGAGTGCCGTATTTCCGCCGAAGACCCTGACGAAAACTTTATGCCGTCTATCGGCAAGATAACGCGACTCGTCGAACCCGGCGGGCCGGGGGTGCGTATCGACAGCGGTTTTTACCGGGGATACGAGGTGCCCATTTTCTACGACCCCATGATCGCCAAGCTGATCGTATGGGCTGAAACGCGCGACGAGGCTATTGCGCGAATGAAACGCGCGCTTTCCGAATACGAGATCGGAGGAATCAAAACGACCGTTTCGTTTCATCTGCAGGCGCTTTCCGATGCTCGTTTCGTGTCCGGCAACTATACGACGCGGTTTATCGAGCAGATGACGCCCGGCGATAAACAGGATGCGCCCGACCCGCGTATTGCGGCGGCATTTGCCACGCTCGTAAAACACCGCACGCGCAAGACGGCCCGACCCGCGGGGTCGTCGGGACCATCCGGCACGGAATTTTCGGCATGGAAACTGGCCGGCAGGCGAGCCGGACTCAGAAAATAGACGGGAGACCCTACATGCGATATCTGGCTAGCATGGAAACCGGCTCGTATACGGTCGGTCTTGAAGAACGCGACGAAACCCTGCATGTCGAAATCGACGGAAACCCCCTGTCCATCGATCTGATCGCTGTCGATGGCAACGGGTTGTACTCGTTGCTGGTGGGCAATCGTTCGCATACCGCGGTGTTGCTTGATACCACGGAACGGTTTCGTGTAGAGATTGACGGGGTAGCGTTTGATATGGACATCGAGCAGGAAGACCTCGCTCGGCTCTGGCAATCCGTCAAACGAAAGGCGCATGCCGGCGGTGAACAGATCAAAGCCCCCATGCCTGGTCGGGTGATCGCGGTCGAAGCGACGGTTGGGGACGTGGTGACGCCGGGCAAAGGGGTGATCGTCATCGAGGCGATGAAAATGGAAAACGAACTCCGTGCCCATGCGGGCGGCGTGGTCAAGGAGGTTCGGGTAAAAGTCGGAGATCCGGTCAATAAAAACGATGTGTTGATGATGCTAGGGGCGCAGACGGGAGAATAGGGGTATCGAATGTCGTGTGAAGCGCCACACGGACCGGGTTTTTTGCTGTGGCAGGGGTGAGGGGGAAGGACGGTCGGAAAAGTGGTTACACGAGATGGCAGGCTGCAAAATGGCCCCCGCCCTTGTCGGCAAGGACGGGGGTTTCTGTTTTGCAGCGCGTATCGGCGCGTGGACACCGGGGATGGAACGGACAACCCGACGGCGGATTCGCAGGGTTGGGCACGTCGCCTTTCAAAATGATTCGCTGTCGGGTTGTCTCCGGCTCCGGGACGGGAACCGCCGACAGCAACGCCTCGGTATACGGATGTAGTGGATGCGTGTACAGTTCCTTTTTCGGAGCCGTTTCCACGATTTTTCCGAGATACATGACCGCCACGCGATCGCTGATATGGCGTACGACGCGCAGATCGTGCGAGATAAACAGATAGCTCAGTTGAAACTGGTGTTGGAGGTTTTTGAGCAGGTTGACGATCTGCGCCTGAATCGACACGTCGAGCGCGGAAACCGGCTCGTCTGCGACGATCAGTTCGGGGCGCACCGCCAATGCACGCGCAATGCCGATACGTTGACGCTGTCCACCGCTAAACTCGTGCGGATACCGACGCGCGTGCGCCGGATTCAGCCCGACGATACCGAGCAGTTCGGCGATTTTA
>VGJU01000265.1 GCA_016867335.1 Candidatus Zixiibacteriota bacterium
TGGCATCGCCGCCGTTGTAGCATCCGCCGCAACGGCTTATTTTTTGACATCGGCCCGCAAACCTCTGGTCCGAAAAGGTCGCCCAAAAAAAGTGCTTGTCGCCGGCGCAGGGCCGTCAGGACTCGCCGCCGCATACGAATTAACGCAGGTAGGGCACGATGTGACGGTACTCGAAGCCCGTGCGCGTCCGGGAGGGCGCGTGTATACGGTTGGAGAGCCTTTTGCCGATGGACTGTACGCCGAGGCCGGCGCCGCTCGCATCCCGCCCGACCACGATTTAACCCTCGAATACATACAACGTTTTAACCTTGCGCTCGACCCGGTGTATCCGACAGGGCTGTCGTACGTCTCCCTGATCGGAGACAAATGGTCGACGCGCGATTGGGACGGCTATGCGACAGATGCCCGGCGCGCAGTCGGCATGGGGCTTGGCGGTGACAGCGGGCAGTGGCTCAAAATCCGGGGTGGTATGGACCTTCTCCCCCAAAGCGTTTGCCAAGCGGCTTCCCGGCAAGGTGATCTATAAAGCACCGGTGGTCCGGATCGAGCAGGATGCCGGCGGTGTGCGCGTCGTGTGCCGGCGTGAAGGAGCACATCAGACGTTTTCCGCCGATTATCTGATATGCGCTCTCCCGTTTTCGGTGTTGAGAGAGGTAGAGATTTCGCCGCCGTTTTCTGCCAAAACACGCGCTATCGTGGCGGAGATGACGTATGGTTCGGTGTCACGGGTGTTTCTTCAGATGAAGACGCGGACATGGGAGACGCAGGGTTGGAATGGATTTGCCGTGACCGATGACCCGATGGAGGTCTGGCATCCCACCCACAACCAGCCGGGGTTGCGCGGGATCCTCGTGGCTTATGCGTGTCACGGTTATGCCCGTCGGCTTGCGGCGATGCCCGAACCGGTGCGGCTTTCCCATACGCTTGACCGAATGGAGCGGCTGTTTCCAGGCGCGCGTCCGACGTACGAAACCGGCACCTCGCACTGCTGGGACGACGACCCATGGACACGCGGTGCATGGGCTGAACAGTCGCACTGGTGGGGGCTTTCTCCGGAGGGGCGTATCCATTTAGCGGGCGACTGCGTGTCGTCGCATTCTTCATGGATGCAGGGCGCGTTTGAATCTGCATGGCGTGTCGCGCACGAAATAAACGACATCGGGACGGGGTGATACGCTACTCCCGCCAAACCGGGCGAGTCAGACATGTCGGTCCCCCGCTGCCCCGGTAACAGATGTGGTCTCCGTCAAATTCGTCCACCCGGCATCCGGCGTCGCGCAGTCCCCGCACCGTCGCGGAGTTTCCGGAGCGGATCAACGCATGACGCGGACCAAGCGCCAGCACATTGCACCCCAGCGAGTCGTATTCTTCGTCCGGCACGCGGACAAAACGAAAACCAAAATCCTGAAGCAAGGCGCGAAACGGTATAGGCAGGAGACGCTCGTAGACGACGGCAAGATCGTCGTCTACGAGGCTGACGACGGACATGAGATGAAGCACCGCACCGGGACCGTCCCAGTGAACTATCGGGACTTCGACGACCGAGACGCCTGCGGGTTCGACAAACGCGCGGAACTGGCGGATGCCTTCGGCATTAGTACGGTAGGTAAGCCCGACCGCCACGGTGGACGCATCCAGCCAGACTACGTCACCGCCTTCGACTTGGCCCGGCGGTTGTATACGCCCCCAAACGGGAATATCGAGACGGTCAAAAACGTCCTCCATGGCTTCGGCTTCGGCGGTTCTTGCGGTTTTGCCCATGTAGCCAAGTAGAACGCCTTGGTCCGTCACTGAGGCTACGGGGTCGTGGACATACAGCGAATCCATACCGGTGCGAGTGTCTGCGGGAAGAAAAACGACCTCGGCGCCGGCGGCTTTGATCAGTGTGACAAAACGGCGGTGTTCGTCGATGGCCGTTGTAAGGTCGGGGCGTCCGAGATAGTCGAGCGCCTGCCACTGACCGTCGATCTGTGTCTCGTCGATAAACGCTTCTTCGGGACGCTTGACGATGACACGTCGGAGCGGGGCGACCATGGATTGTGAAGAGTAGGAAGACACGGATGCCTTTCCCTCTCCAACGCGGAGAGACGGGAGACGGACCGTTCTGCGGCATGGGGCCGGAGAGACGGTTAGTCCAATTTCAGTTCCATCTGAGACGGTTGTGCATCGTCTGTGACGAGGAGTTTTTCGAACGCCTCTTCGTCCAGCACGGAAACCCCGAGTTCGCCTGCCTTACGCAGTTTCGAGCCGGAATCTTCTCCTGCCACTACAAAGTCGGTTTTTTTGCTGACACCGGACGTTACACGTCCTCCAAGCGCTTCGATTCGGGCTGTAGCTTCGTCTCTCGAATACCGTTGGAGCGTGCCTGTAAGCACAAAGATTTTGCCGGAAAGCGGCATACCGGTGTCTGGCGGGCGCGGGGCGGGTTCGGGCAGGGTCATGGAAAGACCGGCATGGCGGAGTTTTTCTACGATAGCTCGATGGATCGGATTGTGGAAAAAACGCGCCAGGCTCTCGGCGATCGCAGGCCCGATTTCGGGGATGGCGACCAGCGTCTCCGGGTTGGCGTTCATGACGGCTTCGACTGACCGGAAATGCGTAGCGATCTGACGCGCGGCCCGCTCGCCGACATGCTGGATGCCGAGCCCGAAAAGCACACGATCCAGTGTTTGGTTTTTGCTGGCGTCGAGGCTGCGCAGAAGGTTGTCCGCCGATTTTTCGCCCATCCGTTCGAGCGCCGAAAGTTGTTCTCGCGTAAGCGTGTAGAGATCGCCAATGTCGTGGATCAGCCCTTCGGCAAGCAGTTGTTCGGTCACCGCCGGGCCGAATCCGTCGATATCCATGGCATCACGCGAAGCAAAATGCTCTATCCGCGCCTGCACCTGCGCGGGACAGACCGTATTTTCGCAACGGACAGCTACCTCTGTGTCGCTGCGTACCAGCGTAGAACCGCATACGGGACAGGTGGACGGCATGTCAAATGGCTGGGTGTCGGCGGGACGCTGAGAGAGGTCCACTTCCACGACTTTGGGGATGACGTCCCCGCCTTTTTCGATAAAAACGGTATCACCGGCGCGGATGTCTTTACGGCGAATTTCGTCTTCGTTGTGCAGCGTAGCGCGGCTGATGGTCGATCCGGCTAGAAGTACGGGTTCGAGGATGGCTACGGGGGTGACTACGCCGGTGCGTCCGACCTGTAGATGGATGTCTTTGAGTTTTGTCACCGCCCGTCGGGCTTTGAACTTGTAGGCGACCACCCATCTGGGGCTTTTGAGCGTAGCTCCGAGTCGCTCCTGAAGTCGCACCGAATCTACTTTGATCACCATGCCGTCGATATCGTACGGAAGCGCGTCGCGTTTTTGCTCCCATTCGTCGCAATAAGTCATGGCATTTTCGATGGTATCGAATCGGCGCGAGTTTGGGTTGGCGGGAAAGCCGTGACCGGCGAGCCATTCGAGCCTGCGGTAGTGGCTGTCGAGCGTCGAGTTGGCGGCAAGTGCGGCGGGTTCGTCTTCGAAACGGAGAAAATAGATAAACGCCTGAAGCGGTCGTTCGGCTACCTGACGTGGGTCAAGCAGTTTGAGCGAGCCGGCGGCGGCGTTTCGCGGGTTGGCAAACAGCGGTTCGTCGCGTTCGCTACGTAGACGGTTCATTTTTTCAAAGCGGGTATGCGGCAGATAGACTTCGCCTCGGACTTCGACACGGGCAAAGGCGGGGTGTTCGACCGGGATGCCGAGCGGGAGGGAGCGGATGGTGCGTAGATTGGCCGTGATGTCGTCCCCTTGAACACCGTCACCGCGTGTGGCGCCCGATTTGAGCAGGCCGTCTTCATAGCGCAGGCTGACCGCTACGCCGTCGATTTTGAGTTCGACGACATAGGCCGGTGGATCGGTGTCAACAAGCAAATCCCGCACCCGACGGTCGAAGTCTCTCACCTCGGCGGTGTCATACGTGTTGCTTATGGACAGCATCGGAATCGGGTGACGGACGGGAGGAAAGGCGGAAAGAGGCGCGCCTCCGACCCGATGGGTCGGAGAGTCAGCGGAAATCAAGTCGGGATGGGCTGCCTCAAGGCTCTGGAGTTCCTTCATCAGCAGATCGTAGTCGTAATCGCTGATGATCGGATCGGCCAGCACGAAATAGCGATGGTCGTGTTCGCGGATTTCCCGGCGAAGCCGTTCGATACGTTCGGCAGGCGTCATGGGTAAAAAGCGGGATTACCCCGCCGATTCCCGTGAGGGACGCGTGGCCCGACGGGCGGTCTCGGTTCCGTTTTTACGGTTGCGCTGGGCTTCCTCGCGTTTTTTGTTGAGCCAGTTTTGCCACCACACCACGATCGGGCTGGCAATAAAGATGGAGGAATAGGTTCCCGTGATGACGCCGACGGTAAGGGCCAACCCAAAACCCCAGTTGGTAGATTCGCTACCGATAAGTAAAAGGACGATGACAAGCAACACGGTTACCGACGTAGTCAGGGTCCGGTTGAGCGTTTCGTTGATGCTGCGGTCAACGACGCTGGAAAAGTTTTCTTGTCTGTTTCGGCCCACCACTTCTCGGATACGGTCGAACACCACGACGGTGTCGTTGGTGGAGTAGCCGACGACGGTCAGCAAAGCGGCGACTACGCCCATGTCGATGTCGGCTCCGAAGATGGAGAAGATCGCCAGGACGATAAGCACGTCGTGCGCAAGCGCCACGATAGCGCCGACGCCAAACCGTGAGCCGCCCACCTGCCGAAACCGGATGGCGATATAGAGCATGATCCCGATGATCGACCATCCGATGGCCCCTGCCGCATCGTAGGCCAATTCGGTGCCTATTTTGGGGCCGACGTTAAACTCCTGACGCCGCCACTGGTCTTCGGTGCCTTTGAGGCTTTCCGGAAATTTTTCCTTGAGCGTGGTCTTTACGGCGGCGGCGACGACTTGCTCGTCATACCCCGGAGCAACCGACCGGATCAGGATATTGCCCGGATCGCCAAACTCTTTGATCTCGCTCTGGCTCAGGCTTATCGAAGTTCCTCCGACGTTGACGTTTCCAAGCGAGTTGCGGATGGACTGAACGGGAACCGGCGGGTTAAAGGCGATTCCG
>VGJU01000266.1 GCA_016867335.1 Candidatus Zixiibacteriota bacterium
GATGCTGGGATACGGTCCGGACTACGCCATGCTTGTCAAGGCGGCAGTGGCAGGCATAACCGCCGTTAGAGGGTGAAGGAAACGGCAGACCCCGTCACCGCCTGACTCCTCACCAGCGCTTCGGAACATTGCAGGGGCGACAGGCCAAGTATTGCCGGAAGGTGGTCTCTCAGCTCGCAAACGACCGGAGATAGCGCCGCATCTTCGGGGTGCAGACTAGCAAGACGGTTGAGCGCGTCCATGGCAAATCCGACGCAGATGACGTTTTCGTCGCTTCGAACGACCTCTTTAAGCGCGTCTATCGCCCGTTCCAGCGCAGCACCGAGCGTTTTCACACCGTGCGAACACAAGATCACGACCGACCAAAGCACGTTCTCCCGTACCGCCGAACGGACCGGCTTGAAACGGGCGACGCCAAAGTCCACCCCCCCTCCCTCGCAGACATCGCTGTCGTCGGTGGGTCTGACAAATTTGATGGAGCGTCCCTGCGCCCGGCTCATACAAAGTCGGTTTTCCTCGCGGGACAGGCTTTCCACGAGCGCGTTCAGACAATCGGGAACCCGCGTAACACCCACGCCGGAGCAGATCGCGCGACGCCCCAAACACCCTAAGGCAACGGCGGCGACGGATCGAACGTAGACGGAGGTATCGTCTTTTAACCGCCCCGCAACGGTCTCAAACACCCTTTTGTCCAGCCGAGCGGTTTCTCCAAGCCCGTACACGCCTGCTTTTCGGACCCATTTGACCGGCGAGACCGCAGCTTCGAGCAGAACGTTCTCCGCTTCCGAACCGACGGTAGCAAGACCGTACATGGCCGCCCTTCGTACATTTTCCCTTTCGTTGTACAGCGCCTGCCCCAGAAGCCGAACGGAAAGCGCCGCATCACCCAGCGAGACAAGCCGATAGGCAGCACCGATCCGGGCTGGTTCACCCGCGTCGTACTTTGTATGCAACTGCGCGTACAACCGTCCGGCTTCTCGCTCCCGTTCTCCGGGCGAAAGATCGGCTGTCTGGGGACAAGGTGGCGGGGCGTGACCTGTGTACATCCAATGGTGATGATAGCGCCAGACCATCGTAACGTCCTCGTCTATCTTCGATAGATCGATACCGGTCAAGGGGTCTACGACCGGGTCTTTCCATGTTACCTCGGCGGACGGCGCGTCGTTGTCGGGATCGGTGGTCCGGTACAGCCAGAACCGCCACATGAAGCGCGGGTTTTCCTTCCATGTCCGCCAGTCGTCTCGGCGATGATTGCCGCGGTGAAACAAATTGTGCGAATAGAGGACAACGGTGCCAGCGCGAAGCGGAGCGGCTTCGAACTGGCACACCAACGGCCATCCCGTATTCGTCACTGCCTCTCGCATCCGCACGTCGTGTGCCGTACGGGCGTGAACAATGTCGTCTACATCGTATTCCGAGTCGGGACCACTGACGGGTTTACCCTCCATGCCGCCAAGCATGTAGTCGAAATCGAGATGGTCCGCGCCTGCGAAGTTGTCCTGATTTTCTTCGTGGTTAAACGTCCAATAGTGCGAGTACGGGACCGTCGCAGTAGGCCCCATGTCTTCCCGGACCGTCTGCGGATAGTACAGCATTTCGATCTGAACGGCGTGGTGGTGACGCTGTTTTCTTCCGTTGTAGGGGCCGTTATCGTCCTTGTGCCAATGTTGATCTCTTGCCCCGCTGGTAAACGAAGCGTTGTGGATAAACGGCACGACGGCCCAATTTTTCCCGACCAGCCGATTGCAGGCTTCGACGAGTCCCGGCGCGGTAAGCACGTCGAGCACCGCCGGGATGCTTGTGGGCGTGACGGGTTTTCCGGCGAGATACGATGCCTTTTCCTGTTCGTATACCCGGTCGTGGACCTCGGTCGGAATACCGAGATCTTCGGGTGAGAGAACGACGAGTCCCCGGCTGGCAAAATCTCGCACCAGCCGATCCTGCGTGGTATAAGGCAAGGACATGGTGGTTCTTTCTATCGTTTATTTGTAGGATATACACGGGAGAAGCACAGACTTAAAATACGGAAGCGCGCTCCCTGCGCAAGAAAAACTGCCCCTTACGCTACTGGATTAGGTCTCTTCAGAAAGAGATAAAGTCGAGCTGAGAGATTTTGGATTTTGGATGGCCAATGGAGACATCATTCTTTTTTGAACAGTCCTTTGAGTAAACTGCCTGCTTTTTTGCCGATACCGGCTTTGAGGCTGTCTGCTCCTGCTTTGAGGGCGGCACCTGCCTGATTTTTGAGTGAATCGGTGTCGGTGGTTTTGATCAGCGCGTTACCCAGCAGTCTTTGTTGCTGGAGGATGTTTGACATCGTTGAGGTCCTGGACGGCGGTTCCGTTGATACCTCCTCCGTAGGCGGTCGCGTCTATATCGGTCAGTTGTACGACCTGATTCTGCATGGCCATATTCATACGAATATCGGTCAGATCGAGGTTTGAGACACGCGCCTTTTTGACGGAAACCCGACCGGACATGACGATATCGGGAAGGGGTTCGTAGGGCGGTATGTTAGCCGGATCGGTGATGGGTGGGGAAATCTCGTCTATGTTTATAAAGTTCGAATTTATGTCGATTCGCGCGACCGGTTTGGCGCCCGGTCCGCCGCCGTACAGTTGCGACACGGTTCCGGACAGGGTGAGGTCCGACTGACCGGCTTTGAGCGAGAGGTTTCGGATCGTGGCAACGGAATTTTTTATTTCGACGTCTCCCTTTATGGCTGTAAAGGGAACGGGCAGGTCGGGTGTTTCCATGCGACCGTCGCGCAGGGCAAGCGTAGCCGATATGTCGGGCATAAGCCCGGCGGCCATCGGGCCATGCACCGCGCCTTCGACGACAATTTTTCCGGCCCCTTTTGCACCAGCCAGCCCGGCGGCCACATTTGGCGGCATCGAAGCGATGATCTTTTCGAGGGTGACGTCGCTGGAAGCGATCGTCAGATCGATTCTCGTCGTATCGGCGTCGTACCCGGAAAGGCTTCCTTTTAGCGAAATGCCCATCTGCTGAAGCGTCAGGTCGAGCAGATCGACGGTTATCGTGCTTTTCTCGGTATCTATGGACACGTTATGATCCAGCCGTGCCGAAAGACCGGAGATCGGTCCTTGCGGTCGTCGAATTTCGATAGCGTTGAGGTCGAGTCGTCCGTCCGTTCGAATTCGGCTTCCATCGGCTATGTGTAGCGCGGAGACATAGTCCATGTCGCCTACTTCGACTTGCATACCGCCCGGATCGTCCACATAGCGAACGGTTCCGTTTTCGACCGTTATGGCCGACACCTGAACCGAAAGCGGTTTTGCGGTTTCTTCCGCCGGGGCCGGAGAAACCGAGGTCGTGTCGGTCTTGGCCAGGTCCGCATAATTGGCTGTGCCGTTGGAGTCGATGTGGATTTTGACCTTTGGCCCGATCAGCGATAGCTCCTCTACGACGATTCACCGTTCGAGCAAAGACCAGAATCGGACGTACATCATAAAGCGGTCTACAGTCAAAAATGCCTTGCCCGACGTCTGAAACTCCGGTCGGTCTTCGACGACCAGACCGTTTATTTCGACACCCAAGCCGCCCCAAATGCTAAAGCTGGCCCCTTCAAGACTTATCCGGCGGTCGATCCCTTGTTGTAATTGCCATAGCGCCATCGCCTTGAGTCGTTCGGGGGGAAACATGATTTTGAACGCCATGCCCACAATCAGCGTAACGACGACCATTCCCCCGATGGTGATCAGCGCCGATTTTTTTACACGCATCATCCCGGCTCCTTCCAGCCTGTATGTATCGGGTCGATACGTTCGCGTTTTATTTTGGTCCGTCACCGGTCAAGTTTTAAAGATCACGCCGTATCTTTTTCTGCCGGGAGAGTTTTACCCGTAGGGAAATGTAAGCGAAATTTTTTCTTTGCTTCAAGCCTTATTTGGGACGGGGGAGCGAATCGAGGGTTGCGCGGTTTTCGAAGACGATATATCCTCTGGCTGCGACGTGTGTAAACGCCTCAAATCCCATCTATTGTTTCGAAAAACTTCTCTCGCTCCTTACCTTTTGTTTTTTTGGAGATTGTATGCCCATTACCGACGCCTTGCCCGACATGGTCCGAGAGCTTCGTTTTTTTCCGGTGGCCAATGCGCATCCGCAAAAACTGACACACGCACAGATCGCGCAATACAACGAAAAGGGGTATATTTTTCCGCTGGATGTATTTACGGAGGCGGAGAATATCCGCAACCGCGTCTATTTCGAAACGTTGATGGAACGTGCGGATTCGGCAGGACACAACAGCTACGGCATCAACGGATGGCATCGTTTCTGCCCGGGGATTTACGATCTGGCGGTCGATAAGCGGATTTTGGACTACGCGGAGGATTTGCTGGGAAAAAATCTGGTATGTACGATGACCCACTATTTTTGCAAGCTACCCGGCGACACGAGCCGTGTGGCTTGGCATCAGGACGCCTCGTACTGGCCGTTGACACCCAGCAAAGTGGTCACGGTCTGGCTGGCCATCGACGATGTAGATACGGAGAACGGTCCGATGACCGCCATCCCCGGATCGCATCTTAACGGCCAGATTCCTTTCGAGCACAGCCGTCCCGAAGAACGCAGCGTGCTTGGGCAGAGCGTGCAGGACGCCCAGCGGTGGGGTGACGCGCCGGTTCCTTTTGTGATGAAGGCCGGCCAGATATCGATGCATTCGGACCTACTGCTTCACGGTTCTGACCCAAATGCTTCGAACCGACGGCGATGCGGTCTCACGCTTCGCTATATGCCACCCGAAGTACGCGGTCGGGATCCCAAACAAGGCGAGGCGATCATCTGTCGCGGTGAAGACTCTTCCGGATACTGGCAACACATCCCGCGGCCGGAAGAGGATACGATCCCTGTCCGACGGGGTTGATCGTCTCGGAAACTTTATCCTGCTTCCACCAGTGGTCTGCAGTGTCGGCAAGGGCGGTACCCTTTGGCTTTTGCTTCTCCGGAAGTGGCAAAGGCGACCTGATTCTCCCAACCGATCCGGCGCGCATGGCGGCAAGTCGGGTAACAGAAGATGCCGGTGGTCCG
>VGJU01000267.1 GCA_016867335.1 Candidatus Zixiibacteriota bacterium
AGGATACGGTCGTGGTCGTAGGCCCCGCGCCACGGCCCCTCCTTCCAGATAAACCGGTTGACGGCGGCATAAATCTTGTCCGTGCCGACCAGCGTATCAGGAGCGCCGATCTGGCCGAGCAGTTCGCGGCGTGAGTCCCGATTGGCGTGCCAGTTGAACACATACATACCGGTCGCCCCTTGCCGGTAGTGACTACCCGCTATCGCCCGCGTGCGCATCCGGTCTTTGGTCTCAGGATCTTCGGGGCCGACATGCGGGTCCGGGAGTGCCCCGTCAAACCCGCCATATACGGCGATCTGCGTACCCTTGCAAAGATCGACAAACCCGGCGATGTCAAGCGACGCATCGGTCGAGGCTGCGCCCGCCGGAATCAGGATATCCACCAGCCCTTCGCGTATCCACGCCGGAACGTCGTAGCCGATACGGAAACACTCGTCCAGATTGCCCGCCACACGCGCCGCCAGATAAAAAGGACGCCCGCGCCGCGTCGCCAGCCGGTCCGTCATCCGACGGATCGCCCGCTGTAAATCCGTCATCACATATCTAAGACGATAGGCGTCGTCAACCGGCAGATAAAACGGATGCCGTTGCTAGTCCAGTTCCACACCGTCCCATTCGTACCGCTCGCATATCTCGGCAACATGGGCGTAGCGGAGTTCGCGCACCTCCGGAACCGCAAAATTCCATGACAACGCAAACCATTCGGAGGTCCGGTCACCCAACACCCATTCGGGGTGTTCGATACGCATCCGTGTCAACTCGGTATGATGCAGCGTCGGAAGGTCTTTGACCAGTTTCCCGTCAAAATGGTTGTCGTTCATCCGGATCGAAGCGTATACGTGCCTACCGAGCGCATGACCCCGGTCTACAAGCGCCTGTTGCGGGTCTTCGCCGCGTTCCATCATTTGCCGGACGTTTTCGGTAAAAAGATACGAGTAGGCGTTTTCGTAGCGGCGTCCGTGAACGTCTCCCAGCAGTTCGAGCACATCGGATTTCCAACGCGCCGCATGTTCGCCGACACACCAGAACAGCGCGCCGACCTGCGTGTTTTCCAATGGCGTATACGTCTTCTCCACAAAATGGTCGAGCGACTGAGGAACCTCGCCATAGGCGTGCGGCGCGCCGTCCCAGTTGTAGAGGATACCATAGGATGGAGGGGGCATGGGTAGTCCGACTCTAAGGGATAAAATGGAGCGGCTTGGTTTACGAGTTTGTATTTTCTCTTCCGAAGTATTCCCGGATCGGAGTCCGGGGCGCGTAGCCAAGGAGACGTTTTGCCTTTTCCAGTGTGTATCGGTCCTGCCCATCGAGACTGTGGAGGTTGAACTCTTGATAATACCCGGGTACTTCGGACAGTTCGATACCCTGGCGACAGGCATCGGCAAGATCGTTAAAAAAAATGGTGAAGGGATGAGCGGAAAGCATCGATTCGGTCGGGGCGGGACGGTGTCTAAGTTGGGTAAACAGATAACACAGGGTAGGGATGCGATAGGTACGGGCAAAACTTTCCACAAGCCTATAGCTGAGATGTTTGGTCAGAAAGTAGTAGTAGGTGGAAGGGGCGTGTGGTGCTTCGGCTACGTCGAAATCGTGGTCGTACCAGCCCAACACCATGGCCGGCCCCGTGTGGATGACCTTGCGGACCCCGGCTTCGGCGGCGGCTTTCATGACGTGAAACGCACCGAGCGTGTTTACATGAAAGGTATGGGCGGGATGGGGACGGTTGACGGTAAAATTGAGGATTGCGTCCATGCCGTCGGCGGCGTGGCGTACCTGCGCATAGTCGGTAACGTCCACCCTCTGTACGGGACGGCCCTCCGGGTGCGGCTTGATATCGGCGAGATACAAGTCGCAGTGCGGTTCGAGACTGGGGATGATATGTGGTGCGATCAGCCCGGAAGCGCCGATCAGCAATACTTTTTTCATGCGTCGGCGTTCCAGTGTGCTGCAAACCGGTGTTCGGGGCGATATCCGAGATGGCCCGCGTGGGTAATCAGATATTTGGGGTTAGGGATATCGGCACAGATATGGCACATCGTCCAGCGGCGCGTCCACCACACCTGATCGCAGGCGTCACGGTCGAGCGCGGTGCGGAATGCCTGGCAGGCGTCGCGGTAATCTACCCACAGCAGATCGGGTTTTTGTCCGGCCACCTGTTCTTCGTAGACCATTTTGCCCAGGCGAAGCGCGGTGACGGTCACCATAAAGTCGCGGGCAAACTCGCGGCAGATCAACTCGCCCAGATAGCGGGACATTTCGGGCATGTCGGGCGACGGCAGGGGTTTCCACATCTCGCTGATATAGACCTCGTCGGAATACGGGCGAAAAATGTCGAGCGTACTGCCATAAACAAAACGTTTGACACCCGCCTCCACACCCGCTTTGAACAGGTTGTGGGTTCCTCGTGTGGCAAGGTCGAGGCGCCGCTGGTCGCGTGCCAAGGGATCGTCGGGCAGGTTGGGCGGAACCTCTCCGGTGTGTAGCACGGCGTGCATGCCGCGCACGGCGCGCCAGACATCGTCCTGTTCGAGTAGCGTACCCTGAAAAAATTCGGCTTTTTCCGGTGGCTCTACCGGAACTTCGTCCATCAGTCGCAGTTGGTGCGTCTCACCGAGCGCGACGGCGATCTCGCGGGCAAGCGTACTCGCCGCACCGGTAATCAGGATGTTCATGGTAGGTTCCTCCGGTAAGTTCGGGTTTTTTTTCCGTTGTAGATATCGCAGAGAAAGGGAATGTTTTTCCGAGGTCTATAAGATAACGGATCGCACGGTGCGGCGCAATTGCCTTCTTAATCCTGACTAAAAAGTCAGCTTTATACTTGACATTTTAGTCAGGATTTCTATATTACACCTGTACAGTCCTTGGCGGGCTATACAAATCGGGAGAATAGGCTTATGAAGGTAACGGCTCAGGAGGAATACGGTCTGCGGTGTATCTTGCAGCTTGCCCGTCATTATGGGGGTGAGCCGCTGGGGGGCCGAATGATCGCCGAGGCCGAGGGGCTTTCGGTGGACTATGTCACCAAGTTGCTCATGATTTTGCGGCGTGGCGATCTGGTGCAGAGCGTGCGGGGGATCAAGGGAGGCTTCGCGTTGTCGCGGCATCCCCGGTTTGTTACGGTAGGTCAGGTGATGCGCACGTTGAGCGTGGAGGACGGTCTTGTGCTGACCAGTCCGGAGAGCCATCTGTGCAACCACTTTTCGGGACAACTGGAGACCTGCGTCCATCTCGGCGGGTGTGGCATCCGGCCTGTTTGGACCATCCTGTCCCGGTACATTTCCAACATGCTGGATCAGATTTCGCTATTGGACTTGCTTCAGGAAGAAGTACAGGTCATGGACGTCATGGAACACGTATCGAGCGACGTACAACCGGAGCGCATGACCGCGGAGCGGACGTCGTAACGCGGCAAAACGGGCAGACCGCGCGAACGGGAAGGAGAGGCTATGGATTCGATAGAAGTGCTGGCCAACAAGGATTACCAATACGGATGGACGACCGACATCGAGATGGACACGGCCCCACCGGGTCTGAACGAGGATATCGTTCGGTTTATCTCGCGCAAGAAAAACGAGCCTGAGTTTTTGCTGGAATGGCGTCTCAAAGCCTATCGGCACTGGACCACGATGAAGGAACCGTCGTGGCAGTACATGCAGTATCCTCCGATCGACTATCAGGACATCATTTACTACGCCGCGCCGCGCAACACGCCAAAATACAACAGTCTCGACGAGGTGGACCCCGAACTGCTGGCTACCTACGACAAACTCGGCATCCCGCTCGAAGAGCGCAAATGGCTGGCCGGTGTGGCCGTAGACGCGGTATTCGACAGCGTTTCGGTACATACTTCGTTTAAGGAAAAACTCAAAGATCTCGGTATTATCTTTTGCTCTTTTTCCGAAGCGGTACAGGAGTATCCGGACCTGATTCGGCAATACCTCGGTTCGGTCGTACCCTATCGCGACAATTTTTTCGCCTCGCTCAATTCCGCCGTCTTTAGCGACGGATCGTTCTGCTACATCCCGCCCGGCGTCCGGTGTCCGATGGAGCTATCCACCTACTTCCGGATCAATGCAGCGGGTACGGGGCAGTTCGAGCGTACGCTTATCGTGGCCGACGAGGGGGCATACGCAAGCTATCTCGAAGGGTGCACCGCTCCCATGCGCGACACCAACCAGCTTCATGCCGCGGTCGTGGAACTGGTCGCCCTCAAGGACGCCCAGATCAAGTATTCCACCGTGCAAAACTGGTATCCGGGCGACAAAGAGGGCAAAGGCGGTATTTACAACTTTGTCACCAAACGTGGGATATGCAAGGGCGACAACGCGCGGATTTCGTGGACACAGGTGGAAACGGGGTCGGCGATTACGTGGAAATATCCGAGTGTGATCCTAACCGGTGACAACTCGGTCGGCGAGTTTTATTCGGTCGCGCTGACCAACAACCGGCAAACCGCCGACACGGGCACCAAGATGATCCATGTAGGCCGAAACTCCCGCAGCACGATCGTATCGAAAGGTATCTCCGCCGGTCAGGGACAGAATGTGTACCGGGGACAGGTCCAGGTGCTCAAAAGCGCGACCGGTGCGCGTAACTATACCCAGTGCGACTCGATGCTCATCGGTGACCGGTGCGGCGCGCATACCTTTCCGTATATCGACATCGCCAACAACACGGCCAACGTCGAACATGAGGCATCCACCGCGCGTATCAGCGAAGATCAACTGTTCTACTGCAAAACCCGCGGGCTTTCTACCGAAGATGCGATTTCCATGATCATCAACGGATTTTGCAAGGATGTATTCAAAGAACTACCGATGGAGTTTGCCGTAGAGGCACGCAAACTGCTGGGGGTCAGTCTGGAAGGAAGCGTAGGATAACACCGTGGCGGATGTAGTAAGGGGAAACCCCTTGCCGGGCCGCTATGCTTGTAATGTCGTACGGAATGGAAAGACGACAATCTACACAGGAGACGCATCACACATGGCATTGCTGGAAATACGGAATCTGCG
>VGJU01000268.1 GCA_016867335.1 Candidatus Zixiibacteriota bacterium
GAATTCCTCAAAAAGACGGTAGCCAATACCACGACTTCGGCCAGCCAGAACTACACGCCGCCACCCGTCGAAATCAACGACAAACTTCAAAAAATGTTTGTCAAAAAAATGTTCAACAAAGATGAACCCGCCTATCAAAACACCGTAGAACAGTTGGAACCGGCCATGTCGTGGGAAGAGGCATTCAGTATTATCGAAGAAATCTGGCAGCAACGGGGACTTAACCTGTTCTCCAAAGAGTCGCAAGAGTTTACACGGGTTTATTATAAACGGTACTTCCCGCCCTCCTGATTCTTTCAAAATGGTCATAGAGTCGAAAACAGGCGCTAAGAGGCCATGAACATAAGGAACTAAATAATGAATGTTTTACGAAACCGCCTGTATACTGTGCAGACGCCCGGCCCGACAACCCCGGCGACCGGATCGGACCGGGAAGACGAACGACTTTTGATCGAGCAGGCCCAGGCTGGACACGGTGCAGCGTTTGACGAACTCAACCGCCGATATATCAACAAGGCATACTCGATCGCCTATCAGATGCTGTCCGATCCGGACAATGCCCGCGATTTGGTACAGGATGCCTTTATGGAGGTGTTTCGAACCCTTAACCGGTTCAATACACAATACCGGTTTTCGACATGGTTGTATCGGATACTGATCAACAAGTGTATCAATTTTCGAAAACGCGAAACGCGCCGTCGTCTGTTGTCGATTCCAGAATTCTGGTCAGGACGCGAGCAGGAAGGACATACGGTTCCTGCCTTCACGTTGGCGGCTACAACGGTAACGCCGCACGAAATCCTTGAACATAAGGAGTTGACCCGGGCCATCCGAGACGCCCTGAACAGCCTATCCGAGCGACACCGCACCGTCGTTGTGTTGTTTGACCTGGAAGGGTTGTCACACAAACAGATCGCGGAAATCCTTCAGTGTCCGGAAGGGACGGTCATGTCTCGGTTGCATCACGGCCGTCTTAAACTCAAACACATCTTGTCCAGAAGACTCAAAGGGTATTTTCCGCGATAAAGGACGATGATTTATATGAAATGCGCGTATGCAAAATCTCACATGACCGCCTATCTAGAGCGGATGTGCGCAAAAACTGAGGTCGCGGAAATCGCCCGTCATATCGAGTTGTGCCATACCTGCGCACAGGAGTTGCGCGACCATCAGCGACTCAGGTCACTGATGCATGGTCTCCGGGATATTCAACCCGATCCGGTGTTTCTGTCCGATCTGTCCACCTCGATCCGAGAACGAACGACCCATGCCCATCTGGTACCCGGCCTTCGGGTGTCTTCTTCTCGGTATGGCCGCCGAATGCATCTGCTGCTGGCGACTGCCGCCGTTTTGTTGGCAACGGCCGTGACCATCGGCTGGCACTCGTTGACCGTCTCTCCCCTATCCGCTACGCACGCGCCGTCTTCTCAAGACGATACGACGTTCATCCTCCAAGAACATGTCTTGCCGACCGGTAAAGGTGTCTTTTCCAACGGCGCAGTCGGCGCCGTCGTAGTAAACTATCCGAGAAAAAACAATCCATGATCTCCGGTCAAAAAATCCTGCTACGGGGTTGTATCCTGCTGGTCGGCCTGTTCGGGGTGCCGCACAGCAAAGCCACTGATCTGGACGATACGATCAAGATGATCATGGAAGCGTCCGAACGGGTCAGTTTCCAAGGAGTCATGACACAGATTCAGGTTAACTCCGTGGGCGACACGCTTAGGTTTTCTCAGCGGCTTACCCACCAGCGGCCTGCCCGCGACCGTATCGACGTACTCGAACCGGACTCCGAGCGCGGCGTCGTCATGATACGCATCGACGGCGAGATATACCGCCGAGAGTCTGTCGCAGATACCCTCGTCTATTCCCGACGAAGCCAGTTCGGCTTGGACATGCTGGATATGGGCATGGATTTTAGCAGTTTTGACTTGCTACGCACCAACTATACCCTTACACTTTCGGAAAGCGACTCGATGCTCGGTCGCGACACATTTTTGCTCACTCTGACTCCACGTCATCCCGGACGACTTACCAAAAAAGCATGGCTCGACACACAGACCGGTCTTGTCCTTCACACACAGTATTGCAACGAATCCGGCACGACGGTCGAAGAAGTGTACTTTACTTCGCTCCAGATCAATCCGCTCATCGACCCCGATCTGTTCGACACCCGAGAATGGAAGGGCAAATCGGTCGAGGTCAACAAAGTAATCGCCTGCGGCTCTTATGCCGAAGTGCAGGAAAAAGCAGGCTTTCCGCTTGCTGCTCCGGTCTATCTTCCGCCGGGATTTACGTTGGATCGACTCCGAGTGCTTCGTTATATGGGGCAACCGCTCGTCCACTTCATGTACACGGACGGTGTCGCCCGGCTGTCTCTCTTTGAGCGCGTCTCCCCGCCCGACAACGCTGCTCCGGTATGGCCGGACGGCCCCGCGGAACGGAAAGGAAACGTCTATATTTGGAAACGCCCACCCTATACCATACTGCGTCGCAACGAAAACGGAAGACTGTGCACCATTGTAAGCCCCATCGGATCGGCCGAGTCTATGAAAATGATCGAGTCGCTGTGTCTTATCCAAACCCCGGAAGACAAAATTCCATTTTCCGGAAGCCTGCCGTGGATGGCCGGCGGCGGCGCAGGCATCCTGCTGATCGCCGGATGGCTACTGTGGCGACGGCATTCGCTCGGATAATTCTCTCCCTTTTTTCCCCCTACCTGTTTCTTTCGATCTGCTCCGTGCAACTTTTTCGTCTCTTTTTCGATCTTACCCGTAAATTTCCTCCTCAATTTACGCTGGAAATCGACTATATACCGTGTCTAACGATCTGAATGATGATCGAACGTGGTTACAGGTCTGGCAAAGACCTGTAACTCTTCACCGCCAAGTAGAAGGAGTAGGTTATGACATTTCAAACTTGCCGTTCCCGGGCTGCAGGTCTTTGTCTGGCGCTTGCCTTTCTTGTGTCTCTGCCCGCCCCAAACCTCTTTGGCCAGCCCACCGCAGGTCAGAAATGGACGCTCGAACAGTGCATCGAGACGGCGCTCAAAAACAATATGCAACTGGTCATCGCCGCACGGCAGGTGGAAGTGGACGAAGCCCAGGTCTATGGGGCCTATACAGGCGTATTGCCTCGACTCAACGCCACCGTACTCTCCAGTAACCGGACCACGTCCGGGGACCGTCCTCTTTTTCAAGAAGGAACTTTTGTCAGAAACGTACCTGGCGGAACCACCACCAGCTATAGCAACGGTATCACCCTCAACCAGACGATCTATAACGGAAGCCAAAACTGGAATAACATCCGGCAGGAGAAGGAACAGGTCGAAACGTCCCGTTGGAACGTAAAATCTGCCGAATATACCGTGACCACCAATGTCAAAGAACAGTATTACGGTTTGCTCCGGGCCACGCGGCTAAAAGAGGTGGTTCTCGAACAGGTCAAACTTAGCGAAGAACAACTGCGGCGGTCCGAAAGCATGTTCGAAATCGGCTTGGTAGCCAAGGTGGACGTGCTTCAGGCGCGCGCCCAGTTGGGCCAGGTGCGGATCAATCTGCTCAATCAGGATCGAACCGTGTTTCAGGCACGTGCCGCGCTCAACAACGCCATGGGACTGGACGTCAACACTATGATCGATGTGGTCGATCCTATCGGTGACAATCCGATGCCGTTTGGCGCTACGATTTCGATGGAAGAGGCGACACGCATCGCTGATGCCAACAATCCGACCGTCCAGCGGGATGAAAGCAACATCCGAACCGCGCGTATCGCCTCCGCCATCGCCAAAGGCGTCCGGTGGCCTACCGTCTCCGGAACCGCCGGATATTCGCGTTCCGGTTCGAGATTTCAGGATGTATATGGAAACTTAGGCAAAAACTGGAACCTTTCCCTCGGTCTCAACGTCAGCGTTCCGGTATGGAACGGCACCCAGATTTCCGCCAATATCGAACAGGCCCAAGTAAACTTCATGCGGTCGGAAGAAAATCTCGAACAGACGCGCCGCATAACTCGACTGACGATCAAGACCGCCCTGCTCAACCTCGAAACCACCCGCCAGGTAATCGAATTGAGCAATGAAAACATCGTGGCCGGCGAAGAAGGGCTTCGGCTTGCCGAAGAACGCTACCGCGTCGGTTCGGGAACACTACTTGACGTGTTCAACGCCCAGGTAACGCTGGCCCAGGCAAAATCCAATCTGGTCGCCGCTCGCTACGATTATCTGATCGCACAGGCCAACCTCGACGAGGCTCTGGGGCGGCGATAACCTGACACCGGGCGGCAGCCGCCCCTTTGCAGATGGCTAACCATGTCCTTGGATTTTGATGCGCAATCCACCGGGTGGATCATCTTTTCGGCACTTGCCGCCGCCGCCCTGACCGTCCTCATCTACCGCCACACCACAAGACTCCTGCCCGGACGCGCCGGCTGGAGCCTCGTTTTGCTACGCCTCTGCTCTGTTTTTTTGCTCTTTTTCCTGCTCTGTGAACCGGCTACCCGTCTTGTAGCCGGACGCTCCGAACCTGCCCACGTCGCCCTGTTTGTCGATGTGTCGAGCAGTATGGGGCTTTCCGACCGTCTTGGAAACCGCCAAGAAGCGATAAACCGGTTTCTGACCGGTGAAACCGTCCAGTCGCTCCAAAAACGCTACCGTCTCGAAACATACGGTTTTGCAGAAACCATCGCCCCGCTTGCCACACCCTTGCCCGATTCTATCGCCCCGCTCAACGCGGCTACCGATATAGGCGGCGCACTCGACCTGGCAAAAAGCCGCAGCCTGACCGACCGTCTTGCCGGCGTCATCCTCCTAACCGATGGCAACACGACCGTAGGACGCGACCCGTTGCGGGTAGCCGCCTCGCTCGAAATTCCCGTATTTACCATAGGTATCGGTGATACGCTCGAACTCCGCGACATAGCACTCACCGACCACCGAGCAAACGACATCGCCTACGTAGACAGCCGGATTCCTGTCGAAGCAACCTTGCGAAGCCAAGGCAC
>VGJU01000269.1 GCA_016867335.1 Candidatus Zixiibacteriota bacterium
ATGATCCACGTGACCGATCGTACCTATGTTCACATGCGGCTTATTCCGCTCAAATCGCTCCTTCGCCATGACTCTCCTCTCCTCCAAAAAATAGGATAATGAAACGATCCGACTCTTTTCGGTCTACCGGAAGACACCCCATATCGTTTTCGAAAAAGCCCTCGGCCGGAATCGAACCGGCGACCTACGCCTTACCATGGCGTTGCTCTACCTGCTGAGCTACAAGGGCGAAGAAAACGCCATATGTAGACCGCACATATGGCGTTCGGCCCTGCAATCCGCAATGTCAAAGCGGGAAACGGGGCTCGAACCCGCGACCCCCAGCTTGGAAGGCTGGCGCTCTAGCCAACTGAGCTATTCCCGCAGCTTTTCAGGTTCGCCGTCGTTTCCAGTGGGGAGGGGAGGATTCGAACCTCCGAAGGCTGTGCCAACAGATTTACAGTCTGCCCCATTTGACCGCTCTGGTACCTCCCCTTGAGGGGCACGAAGCCACCTCTCGGATTCGAACCGAGAACCTGCTGATTACAAGTCAGCCGCTCTAACCATTAGAGCTAAGGTGGCCCGTAGGGTCTGCTCGCTGAAATTCGCAAGGCGAACAGACGTGTTAATATAGAAATCCGGGGTTTCCTTGTCAAGAGGAAAGTAAGACGAGACTTCGAAAAGTACCCGCTGGTCGCTATTCTTTTCGGACCGACTGACGCACCTGGATATGGAGGGTACGCAGTTGTTCTTCGGTGGCCTCGCTTGGCGCGCCCATAAGCAAATCCTCTGCGTTCTGGTTCATCGGAAAGGCGATGACTTCCCGGATATTGCGCTGGTCGGCCAACAGCATGACGATGCGGTCGATGCCCGGCGCAATGCCTCCATGCGGTGGCGCACCGAACCGGAACGCCCGAATCATCCCGCCAAAGCGCGTCTCTACCGCTTCCGCCGGATACCCCGCTATCTCGAAGGCCTTGTACATGACGTCGGGACGATGGTTACGGATCGCTCCGCTCGACAGTTCGATGCCGTTGCAGACGATGTCGTATTGATAAGCCAGCACATCGAGTGGATTCTTGCCGGTGAGGGCCTCCAAACCGCCCTGCGGCATGGAAAACGGATTGTGGGAAAAAACGATCTTCTTTTCCTGTTCGTCGTACTCGTACATCGGAAAATCAACGATCCAGCAGAAGCGAAACGTATTTTTCTCCCGCAGGTCGAGTACATCAGCAAAGTGTAGACGCAGTTTCCCGCCGATGTCGCAGGCTTTTTTTTCCTCATCCGCCACGAAAAACCAAGTGGTCCCCATCTCCGAGGTCAGCAAAGCCCTCAGTGTATCAAGCGTTTCCCGGCTCAGCGCCCGCGCGATGGACCCTTTAGGACCGTCTTCCGCCAGCGATACGTATGCCAGTCCTTTTCCGCCGAATTCTTCTTTGACCAGCCTATCCAGATTGTCGAAAAAGCTGCGCGACTGACCGGCAACACCCGGAACAGCCAGCACACGCACGACCCCGCCCTGATCGACAATGCGGCGAAAAGCCATAAAATCCGATGTCCGAAACGCTTCCGTAGCCTCCTCTATCTCCAGTCCGAACCGCAAATCCGGTTTGTCGGAGCCGTAGCGACGCCTGGCTTCGGCATAGGGGATGCGTGGAAAGGGCGTTTCGTTGATTTTCCAGTCGCTAAACTCTCGGAACAACCCGTCAAACAAGGTTTCTATGACGGTAAAAACGTCGTCCTGTTCGACAAATGACATTTCGAGATCAAGTTGATAAAACTCACCGGGCGAGCGATCCGCGCGGGCGTCTTCGTCACGAAAACAAGGCGCGATCTGGAAATACCGGTCAAACCCTGCGACCATGAGCAGTTGCTTGAACTGCTGGGGCGCCTGGGGCAACGCATAAAACCGGCCCGGATGCACACGGCTCGGCACGAGATAATCACGCGCACCCTCCGGAGAACTGCTGGTCAGAATGGGGGTCTGAAATTCGTTAAATCCCATATCCGTCATACGCCGACGAATGCTGGCGATCACCTTGGCGCGGAGCATGATATTCCGATGCAGGCTCTGGCGGCGCAGATCGAGAAATCGATAGGTGAGCCGAGTGGCCTCCGGATAGTCTTTTTCGTCCGCTACCGTGATCGGCAGCGTTTCGGCAGGTCCCAGCACCTCGAACGTTTCTGCGATGATTTCGATTTCGCCGGTATCCAGTTTCGTGTTGACGGTTTCGGGGGCGCGTGGTGCTACGCGCCCGGCAAACGAAACGACGGTTTCCGTGCGCAAATCGGCGGCCCCGGCGTGGATAGAGCTGTCCGGCGTCACGACGATCTGCGTGATGCCATAGTGGTCGCGCAGGTCGATAAACAAAAGCGCGCCGTGATCGCGTTTGCGATGCACCCAGCCCGAAATCCGGACCGCCAAATCGGCGTGTTCGCGGCGCAGTTCGCCGCAGGTATGGCTGCGATACGGATGAGACTTCATTGGGTTCCTTTCCCAAACGGCATAAACAAACTTTCCCGTCTTTGGATACAGACGTTTTGCCTGTATCGGGACGGTCTTATCTGATGCCCAGTTCGCGCAACAGCGGTATCGTATGTTGCAGACAGATACGCGAGGCTTCTTCGCCTAACTCGGAAAACTGGCTTCCCCCGGGCCGGTCTAGCAATGTCTTTTCAATTTGTTCCGGTTTGGGACGCCAGTGCGTCTCCAAGGCGATACATCCTGTGTACCCATCCTGCACCAGCGCGGAAAACTGTCCCCTGTAGTCGATGTCGCCCTCCAGCATGGGAACGCACACCGGACCTTCCGGCGAGTTTTTTACCGCGTCCTTGATATGAAAATGCACCATATCCTTTTTCACATGCTCGTATCCGTCCGGATAAGGCGTCTGGCCGTCATCCGCAAAAAGCTCGTTGCTCGGATCCCAAAGCGGCTTTACCACCGACGCACCCAGCGCATCGACAAAGCGACGGGTTTCCAGACCCGTGCCGATCATCGTGGAGGCTTCGTTTTCGAGACCAAGGATTACGCCTTCGGCCTGCGCGATCCGTACCGGTTCCTGATAACGCTCCAGCATTTTGTCCCAATAAGCCTCCAGCGGATCCTGTTTCCAAAAGGCAAACACGCGCACAAGATTTGTATCCAGGGCTTTTGCCAGCCGGATACAGGCGCGGAGAATATCCAGATGTTCCCGGTAGGCTTTGTCGCTTCCGATATCGGATTTGAAAAACGGCGCGGATATCCCGAATACCCGCAGTCCGGCGGCATCAAGTTTGTTTTTGAGTCGTTCTATGTCGCCGATGTCGAGTTTGTGCGGCGGCTTTTCCCAGACGGAACGAATTTCCACGCCTTCCAAGTCAAACTCTTTGGCGAGCCGAATCGCGACATCCGGATCCTGAGAAACCTCGTCGGTAAATACGGCAAGCGAAATCATCTAAACTCCTTATGGCAGGTCAGCGCGGTTCGTAGGTATCCGAACCTTTGAGCGGCAATTCGCGTATCCAGATGTTGCGATAGCGCACTAAATCGCCGTGATCCTGAAGCAGCAACGGTCCCGGCTCTCCTACGTTTTCGTCGATCGCGCCGCCGGTGACGCCCGGCAGTTGCACATTATTCTGGATGACGATGCCGTTGTGAAGCACGCTGATACGAACGGGTTCCACCACTTCGCCCTGCGCGTTTACACGAGGCGCGCGAAACATGACGTCATAGGTCTGCCATTCGAGCGGAGGTCGGCATCCGTTGACCAGCGGCGCAAACTGGTTGTAAAACGCTCCGCAATCGCCCATACCCGGAATCGCAAGATCGTACGAGTCGAGCACCTGTATCTCGTAGCGTCCTTGCAAGTACACCCCGCTGTTTCCTCTGGCCTGACCTTTTGCCTCCGGCATATAGGGAGTCATGAATTCGAGGTGCATCTGAAAGTCGGTAAAACGTTCGACGGTCATGATGTCACCGGTTTTGGGAACGACGTGCATGACGCCGTCGGAGACCGACCATCCGGCGGGTGCGCCGGAGCGGGTGCGCCAGTTGTCGAGATCGCAGCCGTTGAACACCAAAGTCGCGCCGGAAACCGGTGGCTGAAAAGGATTCATCGGAAATGTCCTTGGAGAAGTTTGAACAGAACAGCGAGTATTTGCTCTTGCAGCAAGCTGCAAGAGCAAATACTCCCCGTAGCTTGCTTCGGGGTAAACGAGCTAACTCCAAACAATCAAAATATGTTGCGGCAGAACGGCCGCAAGAGCGCCTACTCCTTACTGTCGAAGATAGCTTGCAGTACTACTGGCAAGCGTACTCCCCGCAGCTTGCTGCGTGGGAGGCTTCAATTTCGAAGTTCGAAGTTTGAAGGATAAAAAAATGTTACGTGGCAAAGAAGCCATCTTTTGTGTCCCTACCGAACAAACCAGCGGATCGCCGCGGTTACGGCGCTTTTATGAAACTGCAAGGTATACGGATGACACAGCCAGCGGGCGACAAAGCCGTCGGAGCGCGTCATCACCCAGCCGAAATCCCAGCCGCCCGTTTCGTATCGCGCCGGAATACGAGGCCGAACCCGCACCAGCGGGTGCGTGCCTGCCGAAAAGATACGGCGATCCGTGCCGTAATACCCGGAGTGGATTTGGACAAACACCTCGTGTGCGAGCGGCGGAGCGTCCGTTTCGGCAAGGTCCGCATACAACCCACTTATGCCTACCTTGACTTCGCATCCGTCTCGGAACGCCTCGACAAGCCGGTCCAGTGTTCCGGCAGTCGGCGTACCTTTGCTATCGTGCGCAAAAACCTCCTGCCAGTTGTCGTGTACAAAAAATCGGTAGTGTTCGAAAGCATAGACAAAGTTGCTGCTGGGTGCACGCGTTCCGATATCCCATGTGTCTTCTTCGTCATATTTGGGATACGCGCTCCAGTCGTTGGACGGTGACGGTCCCGGCATGTCCGTGGGGGGCAGGCCGTCAAGCATGGGACGCGCAATGGCCTGTTGGCCGTTTTGGTTATACATAAAAAAGGATA
>VGJU01000270.1 GCA_016867335.1 Candidatus Zixiibacteriota bacterium
GTGTTGGCCGGAAAAAAGGCAAAAAATCCGGGCGACTGCCAATGCGTGAGACCGGGAAGAACGACACGATCCATATCCGGTAGGATCGTGTCGAACGGTTCACCCTGTTCCGGCGGATCGGCGGGCAACATGGCGCGGATATCGCCGGGTGCGACCTGCGAAAGCACGGGAAACGTCTCTACACGCTCGTAATAGTCGGCGATCCAGTCGATGACGGCATAGCCTTGTTTCCGGAACTGTTCCGGGGTCATAGCGTCCTGTTGCGTTGGGGTGTACGCAGGTAGAAATACGTATTTGTTAAGTTACCACAACACCACGCGACAGACAAGAGAGAAGTTATACCAAAATCGCCGATTGGCGAGGACTTGACAAACCTGCGCGGTCTGCGTCATACTTCGAGCGTACGGAAAGGAATTCGAAACACAAAGATGCACCGTCGCAACACGCCAGGAGCGTAAAGATGTCCAAGCCAACCGATGCGGAATGGAAACAGTGGAACGAGCAAGGGTATCTGGTATTTGAGGAGGCGTTATCAGGCGATTTTCTCAAGCGGCTGCAAGCGGCGTTCGACCGGTGTGCCGAGGCGGGCAAAGAGGATTTTCTGCAGGGTATTGTTCGAGGGGAAACGACCGCTACCTTTTACGATATCCCCGGTGCGCTGGAAAAAGACGATGTTTTTATCGATCTGGTGGATCATCCGGCCTATTACGGCCATTTGCAGGCATTTACGGATGGGAAGGTCATACTGCTCGGTCCGCAGGTGCGAATGGTTCCGCCGTGGGTATTGAGCTATGTTGGCTGGCATCCCGATGTGGGACCTACCAACCCGTTGCATATCAAGGTGCAGATCTATGTCAACGACGTAGCGCCGGGCGCGGGCGAGTTTGCCTATGTGCCGGGTAGCCATCGTCCCGGAGCAGGGCCGTATCCGCGTGTAAAAAACCTTGAGGCCATGCCCGGTTACAAAAGGTTTCCGGGCAAAGCGGGCACGGTCATCCTGTTCAACTCGTACGGGTGGCACGCAGCAATGGAAAACCATACCGGAGTGCCGCGCAAATCGATCATACTCATCTACGAAAAATACACCGAGGGCCGAATCAAACCGGAGACCTATGTTGGCATTGCCGGACGTCTGCATACGCAAGAACGTCGGCGGCTGTTTAGTCTGGAGGCCTCCTGATGCGTATCGACGCACACGGACACGTCTTTGCCAAGGTATCGGCGGAGTTTCCTCGTCAGGTAAACGAGGTCATGCCTGCGGAACACGAAGCGCCGGTCTCGGAACTGCTGGGCCACATGGAGAAAAACGGTATCGACCGCGCCGTGCTGGTGCAGGCCGGCGGCAGCGCCTTCGAGCACCATGCGTACCTGCGTCATGCGCTTAGGGCGTATCCGGATCGGTTTCGCGGCATAGCGCTCATTCCACCTGAGGTGTGGGCATCCCCGGAAGACTACATGGACAGTATGTGCGACGACACTGGGATCGTCGGGTTCCGAATCAACACGATTGGAGGGCCGCTCGATCCGTTTGCGCCGGTGGATGTGCGGATGTTCGACGCCTATCCGATATGGCGTCACGCGGCAGAACGGGATTATGTGATCTGGCTGTATGTGGGTGCCCGCGACGCGCATCTGATCGCCTATCTGACCGATGTGTTTCCACAGGTGCGGGTGGTGCTCAACCATCTGGGTGTATGCCCCGGAGAGGGTAAATTTCGATGGGACGAAAAAGGTAGACCCCGTATCGACACGCCATCGTACAATCCGGCGTTTCATACGACGTACCGGCTTTGTAAGTATGAAAACTTGACGGTGCATCTTTCGGGTCAATACGCTTTTAGCCGGGAGGAATATCCCTACCGGGATTTGGCCGGATGGCACAAAAGCCTGCTCAACCACTTCGGGGCAAGTCGGCTTATGTGGGCAACGGACTTTCCATGGATTTACGAAGCACCGGGTTATGGGGCGCTGTGCAATATCATAAGGGAAATGTTGCCCGATCTCAAAGACCATGAATTTGACGAGATCATGGGGGGAACGGCTCGTCGGTTTTTGCGTTTTCCCGGCTAACTTGTCGCAGGCTTCGTGTTGACGGTGACGGGCCTGTTTTCTTTGTCCGAACTTTACAGGATGGTCTATGTCTACGCTCCATTTTGCTCCTCGTGTACCGGTAATCGACGCCAACGTGTGCGTGGGCGACGCGCACACCGGGCCGTCTCCTTGTCGCAACCGCCAGCAACTGTTCGACGAGATGGATTTTCACGGGATTGAGCGCGCGGTGGTCTATCACATACAAACCGAAGAAATCAGCCCGGTAGACGGCAACCACCAGCTTGAGGATTGGCTTGACGACGACCGTCTGATTCCACAGTGGTCGGTCCTGCCGACCGACGATTCTATCGAGCAGATACAGAGGCTTTACCGGGAAAAACGGGTGTCGAGTTTGCGGCTTCACCATACACGGCCGGCGGGGCTTCCTTTTTGCACATGGGGGTACGACGTACTGCTCGACTGGTTGAGCGATACCGGTATACCGCTTTGGATACCCCTTACGGAAAACGATCCCACCGAATTGGTGACTACATTACGGGAGTTTCCCGGCGTACGGGTCGTGTTTGTCGGTGCGCATTATACCCACGCGCTGTTGGTGCGCCCTTTGCTCAAGACCCTGCCCGACGCTTTTCTCGAACTGAGCCGGTACGAACCAATCGGGGAGATCGAGGCGTTGGCCGCCCGTTTTGGGGCACACAGATTGATTTACGGTTCCTGGTATCCACGATATGCGATGGGACCGATGCTGTTTTATCTTCACCACACCCGGTTGACCGACGAGGAATTGGCGGACGTATGTGCCGGAAATGTCCGGAAGTTGCTGGGCATCGGCTGACTTGCCAGGGACCATGATGTTCCGGTAAACCTGCCGGAAAACCGCTTACGAGGTATCTTCCATGATTGACGGTTGTCGTGTGATCGACTTTCACGGTCATGTGGGTCGGTGGGACCGATACGGCATGAAAGACGATCCCGGTCTGATGTTACGGGCGATGGACGCCGCTGGGATAGACGTGTCGTGTCTGTTTACGATTTTTCATCCGGACGGAACCACGGGAAACGACCTGTCGGCGGGTTTTATCGCGCGGCATCCCGACCGGTTTGTCGGATTTGCCTATGTTTCGCCGATGATGCCCGAACGCATGATAGCCGAACTCGAACGCGCCATCGACACGCTTCGATTTGTCGCCATCAAGCTATATCCGCCGTATACACCGAGGCCTTTTCATGCCGCCCCATGGCATCCCATCTACGAGTTTGCCGACGCCCGCGGGCTTGCCGTCATTTTTCATACGGACCAGTACCCGACAAATCGCCCTCGATTTTTAGAGGACATAGCCCCGTTGTATCCGCGTGCCAACTTTGTCGCCGGTCATTCGGGCAATGTGGAGGAGGCGCGTGTCGAGGCGATTGCGGCGGCGAGAAAATATCCCAACGTATATCTTGAAACGTGTTCGACCTACCGCACACCCGGTGTCATCGAGCAACTTGTAAACGAGGCCGGGGCCGACCGGGTGCTTTTTGGGTCGGACATACCGCTTATGGACCCTCGCCCCCAGATCGGCAAAATCGTCACCGCCCGCATCTCCGACGAGGCCAAGCGGCTGGTACTCGGCGCAAATGCGGCCCGGTTGCTCAGAGGGGTTGAACGCACAAGCTAACGCTCAAATGCTCCACCGTCTTGCTCAAAAAATTAAAAGCATCTTCAATCACGGGTTTCCATCTGAGGGGGTTTTATGAATACCATTCGTGTGGGGGTCGTAGGGGCCGGACGCAATACCATCGACCGGCACATTCCGGGTTTGCAGGCCATAGAAGGCGTAGAGGTGGTAAGCGTATGCAACCGAAGCCGCGCCTCGTCGGAGCGTGTGGCGCGTCAGTTCGACATTCCTACGGTATACGAAAGTTGGACCGAACTGATCGAAGCACCCGACACGGACGCCATCATGATCGGCACATGGCCTTATATGCACTGCGCCATGACATTGGCCGCAATCTCGGCTGGCAAGCACTTACTTTGCGAGGCGCGGATGGCGATGAATGCCGATGAAGCGCAGATCATGCGCGACGCCGCGCACGAAAATCCCGATCTTGTCGCGCAGATCGTCCCTTCACCCGTGACGCTGTGGGCGGACAAGACACTGAGCCGTCTCATTGCGGAAGGCTATGTAGGCGACCTGCTCACGGTCGAAATCCGCAGTTCGGGCGGCACATTTCTCGACAAGACAGGGCCGCTTCATTGGCGTAAGGATTTCGATCTGAGCGGTATGAACATCATGAGCATGGGTATTTGGTACGAGGCCATGATACGCTGGGTCGGCGAGGCCACGCGGGTCATGGCGATGGGCAAGACGTTTGTAAAGATGCGCAAAGACGAAAATACCGGCGTTATGCGAGCGGTGCGTGTTCCGGAGCACGTCGAGGTGCTGATGGACCTTGCCTGCGGCGCGCAGGGTTGTCTAAGCATGACGTCGGTGCAGGGGCTGATCAACGTCAACGAAATTATCCTGTGTGGAAGCGAAGGGACGCTCTGTGTCGAAGGCGAAACGCTCTACGGCGGGCGACGCGGCGATGACGAACTCCACGAGATCGCCATTGCCGCAGAAGACCGGGGGAGCTGGCGTGTGGAAGCGGAATTTATCGGCGCCATCCGGGGACAGGAAAAAGTTACCCATACCACTTTTGACGATGGGTTGAAGTATATGCAATTTACCGAAGCCGTCTATCGCAGTATAGCCGAAGGCAAGGCGATTTCGTTGCCGTTGTAGCGGCGGGAGGTTTTATGAAACCGGTAGGTCTGGCGCTCAAACTGCGGCCCGGTTGTTACGCGGAATACAAAAAACGTCATGACGAACTGTGGCCGGAATTGGGTGATGTGATGCGGGAAAACGGGATCGGCATGACG
>VGJU01000271.1 GCA_016867335.1 Candidatus Zixiibacteriota bacterium
ATATGGTGCGGTTGGAGAACAGGAACTTGTATCCGCTGTCGTGGATGTTGGGCATAGCCGGTGCACCTTTTGCGGGGGTTGGGGGTGGTAGTGCTTCAAAGGCAAGATACGGCTTGACTGGCACGCGGACAACGGGAAATATAGCAAGGGGGTTGAGTGCAGCCGGTCGCCTCTCCCGCGTCACCGACGTCGCTGGCAACCCGTACGGCGCCTACGCGCCCGACGGCAGCCTCGCCACGCTTTCGTAGAGTGGTTCTTCTATGACCTTGCCATAGCCGTTGGTCACCCGGTACACCGTAGAAACGCCGGGATGCCCCCGAAGAAACTTCACAACCGGTTCTCTTCCGCTCGCCTGAAAACCTCTTGCCCCAACACTTCTATCGGCACATCTTCATAGATGCCGCGTCCGTCGCAACTTGCGTCGCTTACAGCCATGGGATTCTGTACCAAACAGCGCGTGGACCCGTTGTGCGACGACAGCCTCAACTCTTCCCACAGGTGGTTAGTTTTTGTAGAAACACAACCATGGTTTTGTAGAGGGCGGTGCGGGAATTTTCAAGGTTCAAAACCACAGAATCGGAGTAAGCAGACATGGGCTGGTATAACGTCAAACCACTGTTTCCCGGGGTTTACCAAGTGATGGAAGGACAGATCGTCTCCTTCTTTCTCATCCTCGGTAGCCGTCAGTCGGTTCTGATCGATACCGGATTTGGCCTGAAGGATGTGCGAGAAATCATTCGCCCCTTTCTCACGAACGAGCCGATGGTCGTCAACACCCATGTCCACCCCGATCATTCCAACGGAAACGGCTATTTTAGCAGAACCACCATGGGACAAGTCGAGTGGGAGGAACATGGGCTGAAGTGGAACAACAGCACGCCGAGAATCCTTTCGGGCGACTGGGTTCCCAGCGCTTTTTTTGAAACGGTCGGTGTCAAAACCCGGCTTTTTGCCGATTTTGAGCCACGGCGCTACGATCTGTTTATCGCAAATGGGTTACCCGTGCCCGTTCATTTGTGGAAAGAGGGGGATGAAATAGACCTGGGGGATACGGTGATCGAGGTGTTTCACATGCCGGCGCATACCCGTGGCAGCCTTTGTTTACTGGACCGCCGCCGCCGCATCCTCTTCGCGGGTGATACGCTCAGTAAGGGCGGCCCGTGGTGGCTCCATCTGAAATGCCGCGCAACAATGGAGGTTTGTTTTCACACCTATAGCCGTCTTGCCCTGCTCGCCGAAAAGGTAGACCATATCCTTCCGGCGCATGGCGAGCCGGTGTTGCCCGGTGACTTTCTCACGGAAATCGCCCGGAAAATGGAAAGCGTGCGCCGGAGCGACATACGCGGCGAGACGGTGGAAAACTATGGTGGCCGTGGATATTATTACGACTTTGGCGGCTATGGCCCGGTGTTTGCCAAATCCGTCGCCGTGTAATGATCTCCATTTTACACAGGGTTTTTAAATGGAAGAGGTTGTATACAATCGAAATGTACCTTGAACCAAGGAAGGAAGCATGTCTACGTATCGCGTTGGCATTATAGGGTGTGGCAGTATTGCCCAACTGCACATGCACGGTTACGCGGGGGACGATCGCTTTGAGGTGGTCGCCCTGTCGGACCCTGTTGCCGAGGCGCTTAACGTGTTTGGAGACCGCTACGAGATCGCCAACCGGTATACCGACGCCCGCGAGATGTTAGATCAGGAGGCGCTTGATGTGGTGAATGTATGCACTTGGCACAAGTTGCACGCGCCCATGACCATCGCCGCGTGCGCGCGCAAACCGAAAGCCGTGCTGTGCGAGAAACCCATGGCCACCAATATGGGCGAATGCGACGAGATGATGACCGTAGCGCACCGCAACAAGGTAAAACTCGCCATCGCCCATCAGCGCCGCTTTAACCCGGTATGGACCGACGCCCGGAATCTCATCGCCGCCGGAGCCATCGGCGCGCCCAAACACGTCATGACCAGCGGAAGTCAGGGTCTGCTCAACGACTGTTCACACCTGCTTGACTTTACCCGGTATGTAATGGGCGACCCCAACGCGGTGTGGGTGCTTGGCAATATCGAACGCAAAACCGACCGCTACGAGCGCGACATGCGGATCGAAGACCGTAGCGCGGGCATCGTCGGCTATGACAACGGCGCGGTGGGCGTGCTGCTCCAGGAAATGGTGCCCCAGCGCCGACAGGGCGGGACCGTCTATGGCGAAGACGGGATCATGGATATCGACGAACAGCGGGTGCGTCTGCTCAACAGCCGTACCGGCACATGGGAGGAGCGCCCACACACCGGCGAGGATGCAAGTATCGGGCAGGCACGCGAACTGGCCGACTGGATCGAAGGAAGGGTAGAACACCGAGGCGAGGCGTCCCACGGCCGTGCGGCGGTAGAGATCATCATGGCGATCTACGAATCGGCCCGTATGCACGAGGTGGTCCAGATGCCGGTGCGTACACGTATCTCGCCGATCGATGTGATGGTGGAGATGGGCGACCTGCCGGTGGAGCGTCCGGGACGGTACGACATACGGGCGTTCCTTCTGCGCGGCGAGCAGATGAGACCCGAAGGCTCGTAAGGACGCGGCATGCGCCCCAACCGACTTAAAAGGGTACAACCCTCGTAAGGGCGCGGCATGCGCCCCAACCGGAGACGTATCATGAAACCAACAGATACAGCGGAAATCCGACAGACAGGGCTTAAGATAACTCGGCTCGGTCTCGGTGGCGCCCCCCTAGCCGGTCTGTTTAGCGGGGTATCGCCGGAACAGGCCACGGCCACGATAGAAAGCCACTTGGACCGGGGCATGAACTTTATGGATACCGCCCCCATGTACGCGCACGGACTCAGTGAATTGCGCATGGGACGCGTACTGTCGAAACGGAATCGGGATACGTTTGTGCTGGCGACCAAGGTGGGCCGCCTGCTCGAACCCGACCCAAAACCGGACTCAGGCGGTCTGTGGAACGAGATTCCTCCATACCGATGGGTGTTCGATTTCAGCTACGACGCGGCGATGCGCAGTCTCGAAGAAAGCCTCAAACGGCTTAACCTCGACCGGGTGGACATCCTGCACATCCACGATCCGGATAACCACTACGACGAGGCGATGCGCGGAGCGTACCGGGCGCTCATCAAGCTTAGGAGCGAGGGTGTCGTCAAAGCCATCGGCGCAGGGATGAACCAAGCGGAGATGCTGACCCGGTTTGCGCGTGAAGGCGACTTTGACTGTTTTTTGTTGGCCGGTCGTTATACCCTGATCGACCATACGGGGCTTAAAGAGCTTCTGCCCGTATGCGTAGAGAAAAAAATCAGCATCATTGTCGGTGGACCTTACAACAGCGGCATTCTTGCCACTGGAGCCGTAGAGGGGGCGACTTTTAACTATATACCTGCCCCGCCGGAGATTATGGAAAAAGTGCGGCGTGTAGAGGGGGTTTGCGCGCGTCACCACGTGCCGCTCAATGCGGCGGCACTTCAGTTTCCGTTGGCGCATCCGGCGATTGCGGCGGTCATTCCCGGCGGACGCTCGCCTGCCGAGGTGGAAGAAAACCTGCGGCTTATCGAACACCCCATACCATCGGATTTCTGGCAGGAACTGCGCACCGAAAAACTCATCCCGGACCAAGCCCCGACGCCGGGATAAGCCCGACCGTGAAAAAGGGTTTTTTACCCTTCACCCTTCTCATTGGTCTTCACACTTCGAACTTCACACTTCTCTCCAAAGGAGCTTCTATGGCGACCGAACAACGTTATGGCATGGTACTCAGAATTCGCCCGGACAAAATAGAGGAGTACAAACGCTATCACGCGGAAATATGGCCCGGTGTGGCCGACATGATCCGCAAATGCAACATCCGGAAATACTCGATTTATCTCAAGGACGACTTTCTGTTTTCATATTTCGAGTATACTGGAGACGATTTTAAGACGGATATGGCCAAGATGGCGGCGGACCCAACCACGCAGAAATGGTGGGACGTGATGATGCCGATGCAGGTTCCGCTGGCGACCCGTCAGGAAGGGGAATGGTGGGCGAACATGGAAGAGGTGTTTCATCAGGAGTAGAGAATCGTCAGCACACCTGAATCGCTTCGATATTCAAGATATGGGCCAGATTGCGGAGCGTGCCGGCGATATGTCCCACGCCGACGGCCATGTGGTGGGCCGGTCCCTGCCGTGTCCATGCGTTGACAAACCCCTTGACGCCGGGCGCGAAACGATACCGGCTGTTGGTGTTGCCGATCTCCATGATGGGTCCCGGAACGCTTTCGCCTTCCGCAAAGAGGAGTTTTACCCTTCCTGCCCCGTCTTGCACCACCGAAAGCAACGTTACCGGACCATGTTTTACGGTCATCTGTATGGACAGCCCCTTGCCCGGTTTTCCATGATATACCGGCAACGGTACGAGCCGCACCCTTCCCTCGGCGATCGCCGCGTGCGCCGGGCCGTCGTGACCGAGTAGCAGGACATCGTCGTTAAAGTCCATGGCGTAAAACTCGGAAAAACTCCCCCCGCAACCCAGCAGATCCATGATTTTCATCGCGATCGCGTTTTTGATTTCGTGTTCGCCGGCTACGGGCACGCCATGCATGGTGAGTAGCGTATTGCCCGGAATGACCGATGTGGCGATGTTTTCGTATTCGTTTCCGGGCTGACCTTCGTAATAGTAGGCAAGTGCGTGGAGATCACCGGTCTCGGCCAATCGGTCAAGCGCGACCGAGGTCATGGCCGCACGCTCAAGCTCTTGCGCATCGCAGGCGGGGTCCACGATAAAATCACGGTGGAATTGGGCCAGTTTGGTTTGGGTTTGTTCTTGAGTGACTTCGCGGCGATAGCGAGCGAGTTCGCACATTTCGGGGAGTTCGAAATGTACGCCAAAGACCGCCGATAATTGGGTCATATCGCTGTAGACAT
>VGJU01000272.1 GCA_016867335.1 Candidatus Zixiibacteriota bacterium
TCGCCTCCGTGACACCGTCCGTATACAACACGAGGATGTCGCCTTCGGCAAGTTCCGTTTCGCCGAGCGCATACTCCGCGTTGGGAAAAGCGCCGAGAACGAGACCGCCTGTGTCGAGATAGCTTACCGAGCCGTCCGCACGACACAAAAGCGGCGGGTTGTGTCCCGCGTTGCAGTAGTGAACGGCCCCGTCTCGAAGGTTGAGTACGCCATAGAAAAGCGTAGCGAACCGATCCGGCGCCGTCGTTTCGTTGAGCTTGGCGTTGACCCGTGTCATGACGTCGCTCGGCATCATAAGCGGATCGGTGGCATACTCGTGAAATACGGTATACAACGACGCCATCATAATGGCGGCCGGCACACCCTTGCCTACCACGTCGCCGACTGCCATGCCAATGTATTTGTCGCCTATGGTCAGGATATCGTAAAAATCACCCCCGACCTCGGCGCTTGGCTCGCTGAGCACGCTGAGCACCACACCGTCGGGGTGCGGTATGTTTCTCGGCATAAGCGCGCGCTGTATCTCTCCGGCCACGCCCAACTCATGCTCCAATTGACGGCCACGTCTGGACTCCTGATACAGTCGTGCATTTTGAATGGCGATGGTCGCCTGCGAGGCAAAGGCTTCGAGAAGCGCCTGATCCCTTTCGTCATAGGCGTCCAACAGGTCGCTTTCTATGTTAAACACGCCGATGACTTCGTCGCCTTGGATAAGCGGAACAGCCATTTCGGAGCGCGTTTCCGGACGCAGATCGGCGTAGCGAGGATCCTTGCGCACATCCGGGACGATAATGGCTTTACCCATCTTTGCCGCCCATCCGCTTATACCTTCTCCGACCTTGAGCAACATCGTCTCCGTCCCGATATTGCCATAGCCCCGGATGGTTTGCTGGCTTACGACCCCCTTGCCCTTGTCCAACAGCAAGATGACCGCTGCATTGTACGGAATCACCATTCTAAGCGATTCTATGATAAGGGTCAGGACTTCTTCGAGGTCGAGCGAAGAACTGATCCTTTTACCCACCTCGTACAGGGCGGAGCGTCCCAACACCTCTTGATGCGCGTTTTCGTACTGAATCATGTGGCCGACGGCGTATCCGGCATGACGACACAGGGCGGTGCAGATTTCCAAATCTTCCGATTGAAACGGATGATCAGCGGAGCGACTAAAAACGACCAGCACCGCTTGAAGCGGGTCGTCTGCAACGCTGGGCACGATCAGGGCCGAGCGTGTCGTATAGAGATCGCTGGGACGCAACGGCGCGGGCCAAGACATTCGGCTTATGTCGGGAAGAAGCACCGGTTCGCGAAAGGTCTCCTCCCACGCCGAAAGCCCGTCGATTTCGTCAAGCGGACGATCGTGGAAATACACACGACCGGGCGCCTCGAAAACCACTTTTCGCGTTCGGCGGTCTATGACCAGAAAGGCGCACGCCCCCGCGCGCAGAATTTCGAGCACGACCGACTCGATCGTAGTACCAAGCGACAGGCGATCAGCCGCAGCGGTCATCATCGTAAAGGCTTCCACGACGTACCGCCATCGGTTGTCCGAAACGCCCCTTGCCGGTGCAGGGGGTGGTGAAGAAACGAAAGAAGAGGTCATATAATAAACCGCGTCATGGCAAATGGCTGTAGGGGCAGGTTTCAAACCTGCTCTTCGTTGGGACCGCAAACCTGCCCTTTGTTGGGACCGCAAACCTGTCCTTCGGGGTAAATCAGTTTTCCCGGAGTCGCCGGATGGTTTGCATCATGTCGTCGGGCGGTGGGGCATGGACTTCGATCCGTTCGCCGGTCGCTGGATGGACAAAGGCCAGTGTGGAGGCGTGCAGCGCCTGTCGCGGCAGACTGTCGAGCACCGTCTCCATCTGTCGCCTCAGTACAGGAGACAGGCGGTTGATCGCGCGTGTGCGGCCTTCGTACACCGGATCCCCAAACACGGGATGACCGATATGGGCAAGATGCACCCGAATCTGGTGTGTACGACCGGTTTCGAGTTTGAGCGACAGCAGGGTGCAACAGACAAACGTTTCCATCACACGATAGTATGTGATCGCGTGTTTTCTGTGTCCCGTGTCCACCACCGCCATGCGCTGGCGGTGTGTCGGGTGGCGGCCTATCGGTGCTTCGATACGTCCTTCCGGGAAGCGGGGTATGCCCCATACGACAGCATCATAGCGTCTTGTCATGACCCGCTCAGCAAGTTGTGCTGACAACGCGGCGTGGATGTCGTCGCGTTTGGCAACCACGAGAAGCCCCGACGTGTCCATGTCCAGTCGGTGGACGATGCCGGGCCGGGCCGCTTCGTTGGCGTGTGACAGTCGGTCGCTGTGATAAAGCAGCGCGTTGACCAGCGTAGCGCTACGGTGACCGCACGCCGGATGAACCACCATCCCCGGGGGTTTGTTGACCACCAAGAGAAATTCGTCTTCGAAACGAATGTCGAGCGGAATATCCTCCGGCTGCATCTCCGTCGGCGTTTCGTTTGGTGCAAACGCCGTAATACGGTCTCCCGGTTCTATAGTCCAGCCCGTTTTAAGGACGACGTCGTCGTTTACGCGAACGGCGCCCGACCGAATGAGCGTCTGGATTCTGGAGCGAGTAAACGAAAGCCCGCTGTCGGCAAGATAGCGATCCAGACGTTGCCGGGGCGTCTCAGGCGGGACGGTCTTCTCGATGGACGGTCCCGTGCGAGGTTCCGGTATTTTGTTCAAGGGAGGCCGATGGTCGGGCATGATAGAGTCGGATAAACAGAAAAACGACGCCGATGGTTACCGCCATGTCCGCCACGTTGAATACCGGCCAGCGATAGGCGTCGATTCCCACTTCGATAAAATCCGTTACCTCGCCAAAACGTATGCGATCGATCAAGTTGCCTACCGCACCGCCTAACACGAGCGTGAGTGAAAAACGTCCCCAACGTTCACTGACGGGAAGCGTTTTGAAATAGTAGGCTACCACGCCGCACGCCAGCATGGAGAGTACGAGAAACAACGCGGGACTACCGACGGAAATGCCAAACGCCGCACCGGGGTTGCGGATATGGGTCAGCTTGATGTATTCGCCGACAATGGGAATCGACGTATACAGGGGCATGGCATCCTGAACCAGATACTTGGTCCCCTGATCGAGCAGTACCACGACGACAAAGGTAACAGTCAGTAGGATCACAGGATATAGGTTTCCTTCTACAGTAGTCCTTTTTCTTCTTTGGACTTGCATTCGATGCACATGCGGGCATGCGGAACCGCTTCCAGACGCATTTTCCCTATCTGCTGACTGCAAGTGTTGCATGTGCCGTAGGTTCCGTCCTTGATGCGCTCAAGCGCTTCGTCGATATGAAACAGGTAGCGCCCTTCACGGGTGGCAAGGTCGTACGCCTGCTCTTGCTCCATCGACTCGGTGCCTTGGTCGGCGGGATGTTCGGAATACGGGTAACTACCCGCCACGTCCCGCGCGCCGGCACGCACCGTATTGTCTCCGAAATAGCCGAGTTCGTGAACCAGGGTTTCCCGCTTTTTGAGCAAAAGTTCTTCGAAGTGCTTGAGCTCCTTCTTGGTCATACGAACCTCCGCAATATGGCCTACACCCGTATGAGTGATCCTCGAAAACGCTACGTGACTCCCAATCTTGGTTCAGACGACGATACGGGAGATCAACTCGCTTAAACGCCGGTCCGTGTCGTTGGTTTCATTTTCGTTGCAAGTATCCGGTATTTCTTCGGGCGCATACACCGCCCGGATGGCAATTACAGCCGCTATAGGTAAACCGCAGTGCGCCGCTGTCATGACGTCGGCGGTCAGACCGTCTCCATAGACATCGGCGCCGGAAAACGCCAGAAGACGGCACTCTGCCGGTGTCGGGGGTCCGCTCACCTCGGCGTACACACACCGCTGGATGGGGTATCCGAGCGCAAGCGCCGCCCGTTCCATGCGCTTTGTCCATGCCGGATCATAGGGTTGCGTCATGTCCGGATAACGGGGGCCGATCCGTGCGTCGTTGGGACCGGTCAGCGGATTTCCACCTGTCAAATGGATATGATCGCATACCGACGTCAGCGTTCCTTTTTCGAAACGGCGGTGCAGGGCATAACCCGTGCCTACCCAGATAAGCGCTGCCGCACCGAGCTGCTTGAGTACCCGTATGGCTTGCAGACGCTCCGGCCTGGATGTCTGCGGTAGCCGGAAGATTCGATACTTTCCTGCGGATCGCATCCCGGTAAAGGGATGGAAGTCGGTGTAGCGGTTGCCCCAGAACGCCTCGGCATGGGGGCTTTGCCACGCAAGACCCAGCACGATTCTGTTTTCGACCCGAGGCTCAAGATCGCGCGCAAGACGGGTAATCGCGTCGTAGTCCTTCTGCTGCGTCGCCGTTTGTGTCATATCCGGTTAGCAGGTTCGGGGCGGGGCGGAGGCGTGTCCCTCGTCTCTCGTTTGGTTTTGGCGACCAGTGTATTGAGTTGTTCTAAATGGGACTCCAGTAGGGTCCGGAATTTGAATTCGTAGTCCTTTCGGTACATCTCAAGTTGGTGGAGTTCGCGTTTGATCTCCTGCACCTGCATATTGGCCTCGGAAATCCACCGATCCGCCTGCATTTCCGCGCCTTTGAGCAGGTTTTCCGCTTCTTTTTTGGCGTTGTCTCTCATCTCGTCGATGACACGCTGCGAAGAGACGATAGCGTCTTCCAAATGACGACGTTTGTTGCGAAACTCCTCTAGTTCGTGCTCAAGGTTTTTAACCCGTTCCTGCCGGGTATCGTTTTCCAAGATCACGGCTTCGAGTGTGTTGGCCACGCGGGTTAGAAATGTCTCGACTTCGTCCATGTCGTAGCCACTCAGCCATCTGGTTTTGAACGTCCGATTG
>VGJU01000273.1 GCA_016867335.1 Candidatus Zixiibacteriota bacterium
AGGTATTTCACGGTGCGACGGAGCTTTTGTTGGATGTCTTCGGCGAAAAAACCGGATGGCATACCCGTTCCGCCGTAGGGGTTGCGCAGCTTCACGACAATGCGGCACTGGCGCTCGAAATGATCGTGCAGACGAGCGATCCCGGATAACGGGATGTGTAAGGACGTATGCAACGTTTCATAGATAAAGTAATTGTCGTTACGGGAGCTTCCGCCGGAATCGGCAAGGCCACGGCACTTGCCTTTGCCCGTGAGGGAGCGACGATAGCCCTTGTCGCCCGCCGGGAAGACCGTCTGCACGAGATCGCCGAAGAGATTCAAAGCCAAAATGGACATGCGCTGATTTTTCCGGTAGACGTTTCGGACCGGGCAGGCGTTTTTGCCATGATAGACCGGGTCGTAGAAACCTGCGGCCATATCGACATTTTGGTCAACAACGCCGGTATCGGTCTGCTCAGCCCCGTGATCGACATGACGCCGTCCGAACTTCAGCGTGTCATGGAAGTCAACTTTTACGGTCTTGTGTGGGGCACGCAGGCCGTACTGCCCCACATGACGGCGCGTCGGTCGGGGCAGATCATACAGATATCCTCCGTGGTAGGAAAACGCGCCGTACCCCGTATGTCCGCCTATTGCGCAAGCAAGTTTGCCGTTCAAGCCTTTTCCGAAAGCCTTCGCATCGAAGTCGCTCCGTACGGTATCGACGTCATCGTCGTATGCCCCCCCAGAACAGAAACCGAGTTTGACTCGACACCGATGATGACCCGCCCCGGACATCGTCTCAAATGGTCTTCCATTTCCGCTGAGGCCGTAGCGTCGGTCATTCTCAGGGCATCGCAAAAAAGAAAACGCGAGGTCGTCATCTCTTGGGGCGGCAAAATGCTTGCCTATGCCAGTTTTTTTGCGCCGAAACTGCTGGACATTCTCATGGGCCGTCTTTGGGCGCTTAGGACAGCCCCTCTCGATACGTCCAAATAGATCGACCATCCGGCCAAATGTTTTTTCGAGAAGCGGGAACTCTGCCGTTTGCGAATACATTATAGACCTATACCGGATTGGACACCCCGCAATCTCCGGTCCTTGTTCTATGGGGTCTTCGTTTAGCGCATTCGGTCTTTCTCGGAGCCTCTCATGCCCTTTATACACATCCCACCCGGTTGGAAGATCCCCGAATCGCGTGCTACACCCGAAACCGTCTATATCGGACTTCGTGGTTTTCTCAAGACGATTGGATGGGGAGTTGCGGGAGCGATGGGGCTGTGGGCCGGATGTGGTTCCGGAAAGAGCAACCCCGATGCCGTAGCCACACCAATACCTGCTACCGGAAGCACTGCCGACGTTTCTACGACCGGCGATCTGTATCCGGCAAGACGCAATCCGCGTTTTGGAAGATTGGATCGGCCCCTGACTTCCGAGTATTCCGCGTCCATGTACAACAATTTTTACGAGGTTACCACCTCAAAAGATGTATGGCGCTATGTGGAGCGGTTTCAAACACACTCGTGGCAGATCGAAGTAAGCGGACTGGTCGAGAAACCGCAGGTTTTCGATATCGACGATCTCATAAGATCGATGCCGTTGGAGGAGCGACTATACAGGTTCCGCTGTGTGGAGGCGTGGGCGATGGCCGTACCGTGGACTGGGTTTCCATTCAGAGCACTTTTGGACCGGGTACAACCTAAATCCAGTGCCAAGTACGTACGTCTACTCACCTTTTTTCGACCGGAAGAAGCACCGGGTCAAAATGCCCCGTGGTTTCCGTGGCCCTATTACGAAGGGTTGACCCTAGCGGAGGCGTCCAATGAGCTGACGCTATTGGCTATCGGCATATATGGACGCGAATTGCCGGCTCAGGACGGCGCTCTCATCCGGTTGGTCGTTCCGTGGAAATACGGGTACAAGAGCATAAAATCCATCGTATCGATCGAACTGACCGCCGAAAAACCATCTACATTCTGGAACGACGAAGCATCAAACGAATATGATTTTGATGCAAACGTCAATCCGTACGTGCCGCACCCGAGGTGGTCGCAGGCCCGTGAACGCATGATCGACACCGGCGAGTTTAGAGATACGCAGCTTTACAACGGCTATGCGCCCTATGTCGCGCATTTGTACAAAACATAACCTCTTTTGCCGTATGGGGAAAAAACAAAGAAACTTCTTGACATTCCATAGCCTACATGTATATTTGTCAGCCATGAGTAAAGCGTTTGGGTTTACGTTCCTTCGTTTCCAGGCAGGTTGGCTGTACTAAGGCAAAGACAGTCGCACAATGTCTTTGCTTTTTTTTTGCCCAGGTCGAGTAGGGCTTTTCGTAATCTTCAGAGAAGGCAGGTGATATTCAGTATGAATCGTGGCACGGTCAAATGGTTTAACGAGCGCAAGGGCTTCGGCTTTATCGCACGCGAAGACGGCGATGACGTGTTCGTCCATTATTCGGCGATCAATTCTCAGGGTTTCAAAACCTTGAACGAAGGCGACAAAGTAACCTTCGAGATCACGCAAGGCCCCAAAGGTTTGCAGGCGATCAATGTCTCTAAGGTTTCGTAAGACACGCCGATCTTCGCCATAAAACAAAAAAGCAGCCTGTTTTCGACAGGCTGCTATTTTGTTTGGGGTAGGGCGATTGGCTACAGTAGGCGGACAATAAGCAATGCGACGATATTGGCGATTTTGATCATGGGGTTGATCGCCGGCCCTGCGGTGTCTTTGTAGGGGTCGCCTACCGTATCGCCTGTCACTGCGGCTTGATGTCCCAGCGATCTTTTCCCGCCGTAGTTTCCTTCCTCGATAAATTTTTTGGCATTGTCCCACGCCGCGCCCCCGGCGGTCATCGAAATCCCTACAAACAAGCCCGTCACGATGGAGCCGACCAGCAAGCCGCCGAGGGCTTGTGGCGCATGGTCACCAAGGGCCAGTACGACCGCCACAGGGATGATGACGGGTATAAGCGCGGGCAGCACCATGTGACGGATGGCGGCTTTGGTGACGATATCCACAGCCCGGTCATACTGGGGCCGGGCCAGCCCTTCCATAATACCTTTGATTTCTCTGAACTGTCGCCGGACCTCTTCGACGACCCCCTGCGCGGCCTTACCCACCGCCTGCATGGCGACGGCCGCGAACAGATAGGGCATCAAACCACCGATAAACAACCCGGCCAGCACGTACGGATCGGAAAGATCGAAAGACACGGTTTTGCCGTACCGTTTCAACTCTTCGGTATACGAGGCAAACAGCACGAGCGCAGCCAATCCCGCCGAACCGATGGCATAGCCCTTGGTGACGGCTTTGGTCGTGTTGCCTACCGCGTCAAGCGCGTCGGTCACTTCGCGTACCGAAGACGGAAGCTTGGACATTTCGGCAATCCCACCCGCGTTGTCGGTAATCGGGCCAAACGAGTCGATGGCGACGATAATGCCGGTCAATGCCAGCATGGTCATCGCCGCCAGCGCTACCCCATAGAGACCGCCGCACAAAAACGACACCAGCATACCCGCACAGATGGCAAGGATGGGTACGGCGGTCGCCTCCATCGAAAAGGCCAGTCCGGTGATGATGTTGGTTCCGTGACCGGTTTGCGAGGCGTGGGCAATGGCTTTGACGGGACGGAAGTGTTTGGATGTATAGTATTCAGTAGCCAAGACCATAAGACCCGTGACCACAAGCCCCATCACGGCGGAAAGGAAATATCCGTTCAACTGATCCGGTGCCAACATGTTGGAAAATACGGGCCAGATCAGAAGGACGGCGAGGATCGAGGAGATCGCCAAACCTTTATAGAGCGCGCCCATGATCGCCTTGCTTTCTCCTCGGATACGCACCAACAGTGTTCCGGCAATGGAGGCGACGATGGCGATACCGCCGATCATAAGCGGTAAGAGCACAAGCGTTTCGTTGGAGGGAAAAAGCAGAGAAGCCAAGAGCATGGCGGCGATGGCCGTAACGGCGTAGGTTTCGAACAGGTCGGCGGCCATGCCGGCGCAGTCGCCCACATTGTCGCCTACGTTGTCGGCGATCACGGCCGGGTTGCGCGGATCGTCCTCCGGAATTCCGGCCTCCACCTTGCCGACCAGATCGGCACCTACGTCTGCGCCCTTGGTAAAGATACCTCCGCCCAGACGGGCAAACACGGAAATAAGCGACCCACCAAACGCCAATCCGACCAAACTGTCCACGTTCTCCGTAAAGAAGTAAAACACGCTTACCGCACACAGAGCCAGTCCTACGACGAGAAACCCAGTAACCGATCCACCCAGAAACGCCACCCGAAACGCAGGAGCCAGACCCGTACACGCTGCCTGTGCCGTGCGCACATTGGTATCGACGGCGGTCATCATGCCGAGATAACCGGCCAGCGCCGAAGCAAAGGCGCCGATCAGAAACCCTATGGCCGTCTCCACATCGAATATATAGCCGATCAGACCCGCCAACAACACAGCCACGCCGGTAAGCGTCATGTTCTGACGTCTGAGATACGCCTGCGACCCTTCTCGCAAGGCATGCCAGATTGCGATCTGCTTTCCCGTGCCCGTGGGATACTTCTTGATAAATACGATAAGAACGATGGCAAAAACGATGGACAGGATGGAGGCCGCTATCGGAAGAAAAATCATGACCGTTTTGTTTCCCTTCGAAGTAAGTCGTGCAACTCCAATACCGATATCTTTCTATTCGATTTGTATTTTTTAAAGCGAGAACCTGTCGAAATCGCATTCCGGTTTTTCGGGTGATCAAAAACTAAGAAGTTAGGGGACAAGTGACAGCAATTGTAGGTCAGTGAAAAGAGCAATCAATGACAAGTGACAGCATTTTTAGGTCACCACGTTACAGCACTCCGAGGTTATTCGTTT
>VGJU01000274.1 GCA_016867335.1 Candidatus Zixiibacteriota bacterium
ACCCGTCGCTGGTCATGTGGGGCGGTGGAAACGAATCGGGCGATCCGTACGGCCCGGCCATCGACAGGATGGGGCGCGCCAGCGTCGAAATGGACGGCACACGGCCTTTTCACCGGGGCGAACCGTGGGGCCGGCAGTCTACACAACTACGACTGCTGGTGGGGCAAAGCACCGTTGGACCGCAACCTGAGTCTTGTGGGCGATTTTATCGGCGAGTTCGGGCTGGCCTCGCTACCCGGAGTCGAGTCCGTGCTCCGTTATCTGCCGGAAGAGGAGCGTGACGTATGGCCGCCTGCGCCGGATAGCGCATTTTCCTATCATACGCCTGTGTTTGACCTCAAGGAAGACATGGAGCGGCTGACGCAGTATTCGGGTTATTTTGCGCATCCCAGTGACCTTGAAGCCTTTGTCTTTGGCTCCCAAATGGCGCAGGCCAAAGGTGTCCGTCATACACTTGAACGCGCCAGAACGGCGTATCCGCACTGTACGGGGGCGTTGTACTACAAACTCAACGACAACTATCCGGCGGCATCATGGTCGTCGGTGGACTGGTACGGCGCGCCTAAACTGGCCTACTACGCCATACAGGACGCTTTTGCCCCGCTCCACGCCTGCGCGCTGTTTCCTACGCTTCAGCCTGCGGGCGCGGATTTTGCGCTCTCGGTTTTTCTGCTGGACGATGCAGACGCTCTTGCGCATAGCTTGTGGAAGGTAATCGTTCGCGTTTTCGACGCAGGTCTCGACGAAAAAAGGCGACAGGGATTTTATGGAACCGGCTCCATAAACCGGGTGCTTTCTCTGGGCGACGTCGTCGTACCTACTGCATTGTCTGTTTCTACACCGTTGTTTGTCGTGGTCGAAGTACGGTGTGAAGGGGTTCTGGCCGACCGAGCGTGGTATGCGCTTAACTACGGGCCATCCGACACCGAAAATGCCGTTGCCGGCAATTTGCTCGCTCTGCCAAAGACAATGTTGGAAACGACGACGACGGACGGCGTCGTTACGGTGGTCAACCGAGGCGACGTTCCCGCCGTGGGGGTATGCGTAGAAGCGCCGGACGCCGGTGACCAGTTTATTGTGGACGACGGGTTTTTCTGGCTCGATCCAAACGAACGTTGTACGATACGAGTAGACGGAGCCAAATGGCTCCGGGTGAGGGCATGGAATGGATAAAGAACGCGACACTCCTGCGGGTATAGACCGAAATCCGACGCAGTACGGTGATCCGGGGTTTAGCCGATATTTACGCCGCGCGTTTTTGGCGTCGTCGGGGTTTGACCGCGACGACCTCGAGCGTCCGATCATCGGCATCGCCGACACATCGTCCGACTATACGACCTGTCACCGCGATATGCCCGCGCTTGTGGAAGCGGTAAAACGCGGCGTGCTCGAAGCGGGCGGACTTCCGCTTGTGTTTCCCACGATTTCGCTGGCCGAGATTCTGCTTTCTCCTACCGCGATGCTGTACCGCAATCTGCTTGCCATGAGTACCGAGGAAATGATACGTGCCCAGCCTATGGATGGCGTTGTGTTGGTGGGGGGGTGCGACAAGACCGTACCTGCACAGCTTATGGCTGCGGTTTCCGCCGATCTGCCGGCCCTGCTGGTAGTTGCCGGTCCCATGCGCACGGGCAGTTGGCAGGGCGAGCGGCTCGGCGCCTGCACCGACTGCCGCAGATACTGGCTTCGCCACAGAGGAGGCGCGCTGTCGGAAGATGAAATCCATGAGGTCGAACAGGCCCTGTGCCCCACCGGCGGAACCTGCATGGTCATGGGCACGGCGTCCACCATGGCTTGTATGGCGGCGACGCTCGGTATGATGCTACCGGGCGGTGCAACACCCCCGTCAGGTTCGGGCGATCGGCTCCGCCAGGGCGTGGCAACGGGCAGACAGGCGGTCACCGCGGCCCGCAACCGGATCGTACCGTCCGGTATCCTAACCCGCCACTCTTTTCTCAACGCGCTGACCGTCCTTGCCGCACTCAGCGGATCGACCAATGCCATCGTCCATCTGTTGGCCGTTGCGCGACGCGCCCGTATCGACCTTAGCCTCGAAGATTTTCACGCCGTATCCGCCGAAATCCCCGTGCTGGTAGACTGCAAACCCGCAGGGCAAGGGTATATGGAGGATTTCGACCGCGCCGGCGGATTGCCCGCGCTTTTGAAAACGCTGGAAACAAAGCTACATGTAGACGAGAAAACGGTTTCCGGACGGACGATACGCCAGATACTGGAAGACGTTGCGCCGCCCGGCGCGTGGCAGGACACGATTCGGACGCCGGATCGTCCGGTAAAGCCATCCGGCGCGTTGTGCGTCCTGTACGGATCACTTGCCCCGGATGGCGCGGTCATAAAACGCGGAGCCGCCTCTCCTGCGTTGCTTCGGCATCGTGGCCCGGCCGTGGTGTTTGAATCTCCCGATGACGTAGCCGCTCGTATCGACGACCCGGCGCTGGTCATCACGCCGGACTCCGTGTTGGTGCTTCGCAACGCGGGGCCGGTCGGCGCAGGGATGCCCGAAGCCGGTTCGCTACCCATCCCCCGGCGGTTGGCGGCACAGGGTGTCACCGACATGGTGCGGGTGTCGGATGCAAGGATGAGCGGAACGGCCTATGGCACGGTGGTGTTGCACGGCTCACCCGAAGCGGCGGTGGGCGGACCGCTGGCGCTGGTCCGTGACGGCGATATCGTCGAACTCGACGTGGAAGCACGACGGATCGACCTGTGCGTGGAGACCGACGAACTGGAACGCCGCCGCGCCAGTTTCCGTCCGCCACCGCCGCCCGAACGCGGATGGCGATGGCTCTACACCCAGCATGTGCTGCCCGCGCACCAAGGCGCAGACCTCGATTTTCTCGTATAGAAAGGAGATGTTCTTGCACGACACCGACCGCGCGGCGCTTGTAACCGCGCTCAAAACCCGTGCCCGAACCCTGCGGCTTCACGTCCTTCGCATGGGCGAATGCGTGGGACAGGGTTATGTGGGACAAGGTCTGGACATCGCCGACCTTATGGCCGTGCTGTACTTTCATACGCTACGGTTCGACCCGGCACGTCCCGACTGGGAGGACCGCGACCGGTTTGTGCTGTCCATCGGTCACTATGCCATTGCGCTGTATGCAGCGCTGGCCGAGGCGGGCGTAATCCCCGAAGCGGAATTGGATACCTATGGCGCGGACGGCTCCCGTCTCGAAATGTCCGCCGCCGAATCGCTTCCCGGTGTCGAGATGACCGGAGGTTCGCTAGGTCACGGATTGTCGCAGGCGGTGGGCATGGCCATAGGGCTTAGGCTTGACAAACGTCCATCGCGTGTGTTCAACCTGCTTTCCGACGGCGAACTTCAGGAAGGCGCGACATGGGAGGCCGCGATGTCCGGCGCGCATTACAGGCTGGACCATCTGTATGCGTTTATCGATTGCAACAACCAGCAGGCGGACGGCCCGCCGTCCCAGATTATGAATGTGGAACCCGTCGAAGAAAAATGGAAAGCCTTTGGGTGGGATACGCGCCGCATCGACGGAAACAACATCGATGCCATCCTTGCGGCGCTCGAAGAGGCCGGACGGGTATCCGAACGTCCGCACGCCATCATTCTCGATACGTTGATGGGCAAAGGCGTTCCGCTTTTCGAACGGCGCGAAAAACTCCATTTTATCCGCGTTGGACGTGAAGAATGGGAACTCGCACGAAAACAGGTGAGTGAGGTACTATGACAACGATATCTATCCCCACAAAAACCGGTGTAACCGGCACGATACTGTCGTCGGACACGCTGGGCGCAGCAAAAACGGTCACCGCGCCCTTTGGGCATGCGTTGGTCGCGGCAGCGGCGAAGAACGACCGTATCGTAGGGCTGACTGCCGATCTTGGCAAATACACCGACATGCACGTATTTGCCGAACGGTATCCGCAATGCTATTTCCAGATGGGGATGGCGGAGCAGAATCTGGTCGGTGTGGCCGCCGGGTTGGCGCGGACGGGGCATATCCCTTTTGCAACTACGTATGGCGTTTTTGCAACGCGGCGTGCCTACGACTTTATCGCCATCGGCGCGGCGCTGGCCAAGGTCGATGTCAAAATCGCCGCCGGTCTTCCCGGTCTTACTACCGGCTACGGTGGCACGCATCAGGCGATAGAGGACCTGGCGCTGGCGCGTTCGATCCCCAACCTGACCGTCATCGATCCCTGCGACGCTACAGAAACCGCACAGGCGGTTCGAGTCGTCGCCGAATATCCGGGACCGGTATACATGCGGTTGCTCCGGGGCGAGGTTCCCGTGGTGCTCGATCCCGAAACCTATCGGTTTGCCGTGGGACGCGCCGTGCTGCTGTGCGACGGTGGCGACGTAGCGCTCATCTCGACGGGTCTTATGACCGCCCGAACGCTCGACGCGGCCCGTCAGTTGGACCGGGAAGGCATCCGGTGCGCGGTCCTGCATGTCAGCACGATCAAACCGTTCGATCGCGAGGCTGTACTCTCGCTGATCGCGCGCATACCGGTCGTCGTGACCGCAGAAAACCATGTGATCACCGGTGGGCTTGCCAGCACCGTCGCCGACGCAGCGACTGACGCGGGGCTTGCCATCCGGCTGCGGCGGATCGGTATTCCGGACTGTTTCTGCGAAAGCGGATCGATTCCCTATCTGGTAAAACGCTACGGTATGGATGCGGACAGCATCGCAGGGGCCGCGCGCAGCCTGCTGGAGGGGTGCAAGTGACGGATCTCATCATAGCCCCGGATACCGAAACGCTTTGGCGTCAGTACAGCGCCCGTCTGTGCGTTTTTATCGCCCACCGAATAGATGATGCGGATGCGGTGGACGATATGG
>VGJU01000275.1 GCA_016867335.1 Candidatus Zixiibacteriota bacterium
GTATTTTCGACCTATGGAACCCATCGGTGTAACATCGGTTCGTGAGCGGGGGACAACGCAGTGCGCTATGATCGGTTCGGCGGTCCGAGCAGACCGCCGAACCGGATGCCAGTTCCCCTCAGATGCCAAGACTAATGGTAACGCCGCCGGTGTAGGAGTACGTATTCGCTGCCCCGGAAACAATCTGTCGGTAATACTGCACCTTACCATATACACCGATCAAGGGCGCGATGCCGACCGACGCGCCCGCCATGCCCGTGACGACAGGTTTTTTGATTTTCACAATACCCAAGTCGTTGATGGCATAGCCCGCTCCCCCACCCGCAAACACGCTGAGTTTGGGCACGGACTTCTTGATCAACCCGACCACTGTAATCGGGATAAACTTGGTACCCGACTTGGTGAAATACTCTACGTTCGCTCCGATGGCTACCGGCAGCAACGGGAGGTTGATGTCCACCCCCGCCCCACCGCCGATGGCCGATCCGGGGGTGAGCAGCCCGCCGCCGAGACGCAAGGTAGCCTTCTGCGCACAGGCGTCGGCAGCAAAAGAGATCGTTAGCAACAATACGGCGGTAAACAGTTTTTTCATCCCTCTGCTCTCCTTAGAAAAGTGAAACCTGATACGACGTTGCGCTCAGGTCGATGATGAGACGCGGCTATCGTTTTCAGCAGCATGATTCAAGGCGATTCAAACCCCTTGACAGTGCCCCGCTCCATCGGCAAGATACACCGAAAAAGAACACAAAGTCAAGCAACCGATGCAGGCTCGCTCATGCCGGTATAGCACGTCGAACAGCGCAATAGACAAATTTGCATTTCGAATGCAAATTTGCAGGGGCAAGGCAGGCATAACCGGAAATTCCATCCGGAAAACCGCAAAAGCCGGAAGCGTATTACGCAGTATCGGATAAATGTTAAGGAGACGCGATGATCATTCACTACGGATTTGACGAGCCGGATAGCTTCGAGGTCAAAAAAGCGTATTACTCGCACCGGCCCAAAACATGGGACTGGCAGGGAGAATGGGCGTCGCAAAGTCCGCTCAACGTGGTGTATCAGGCCTTTGAAGGCGGAGGCGCTCAAGATACGCCGGGGTATTTGGCGCTCCCCGGCGCGCACGCCGACCAGTTCTACGTCGAGACCACGCCGGTCTGGAAACGTCCGCGTGAAACCCACGACTTGCGAAACACCCGCACAACCTTCTATCTAAAAGCGATCTCCCCCATCCTGACCGAACCCGGCTACGCCCCACACCTTTTTATCGCCGATGTGGTCTTTTTGGACGACATCGAATATCGGCACAACATCACCGGGTGGTTTGTCCGAAAACCCCTCGATATCGGTCCGGAGTGGACCTTCAATACGGTGGATCTACAAAACGACGAGGCGATGTGGACGTGCTACGGGGGGCCGCACAGCCTCGACAAGGTGTTGGGCGGAACGGGGTTTATCGGCGTCATGTATCTGCGCGGGATCGAATACCGGGGTGTAAATGCGCGTGGCGTGCTGGGGTTGGACGAATTCCGGTACAATATTCCGCTTGATGGACGACCTTGAAAACACGGGAGATGGCGTATCCCAGACAAACGCTACCCACCCCTCGGGTGGTAACGGCGGTGTATATTCTCTAAGTACGCCCGGTCTACATGGGTATAAATCTGCGTCGTTCCCACGTCCACATGCCCCAGCATTTCCTGTACCGCGCGCAAATCGGCCCCGCCTTCCAAAAGATGCGTGGCAAACGAATGACGTAGCGTGTGCGGGCTGATGCGTTTTTCGATACCGGCCAGTTCGACATAGGTCTTGAGCAGTTTCCACAATCCCATACGGGTAAGTCGGTGGCCTTTTGCGTTGAGAAACATCAGGTCCCCGCTTTCTCCGTGTGCCAGCATGGGCCGTACCCGGTCCAAGTACTGCCGCAATACGCTTAGCGCTTGCCGTCCCACCGGAACCAGCCGTTCTCTGGAGCCTTTCCCAAAGATACGAGCCAGTCCGGTGTCGAACATAAGGTCCGCGCGTCGGAACGCCAAAAGCTCGGACGCCCGTAGACCGGTGGCGTACATAAACTCGAGGATGGCCAGGTCGCGCAACCCAAGCCGTGTCGTGTGGTCGGGTTGTTCAAGCAGACGGGTCATTTCATCCCGGTTTAGAAATACCGGCAGACGGCGTGGCAGTCTCGGCGACCGGATGTTCTCCGTGGGGTCCGCATGGGTCATCCCCTCACCGATCATAAACCGATAAAACATCCGTAGCGCCGATAAATGGCGCGCAATGCTCGAAGGCGCGAGCCCGCGTTTGCGCATGGAAATGATAAACGACCGAATTTCCCGCGCCGACGCCGCTGTCGGATGGGGCACACCCCGTCCGTCCAAATGCGCGTGATAGGCAGTCAGATCGCGGCGGTAGGCATCGCAACTGTTGGGCGATACACCTCGTTCTATCGTCAGATGGGAGAGAAACTCGTCCAGCGCGGTCATGATGAAAGCTCGAAGTAAGGATTGAAACGGATCATCCTTCCGCCGTTACCCCATTGCGTAATACGCCGATCCCTTCGATTTCGATCTCAATGACATCACCGGGTTGGATGGGGCCTACGCCGGCGGGTGTTCCGGTCATGATCACATCACCCGGCAGCAGGGTGATGGCGTCCGAAATATAGGCGATCAGCGTGGCAACGGGAAAAATCAAATCCGAAGTGTTGGAATGCTGTTTGACCTCGCCGTTGACCCGTGTGGACAGATCAAGGTCGGTAGGGTCGAGTCCAGTAGAAATAAAAGGCCCCATGGGTTTGAACGTGTCGAATCCCTTGCCGATCAGCATACAGCCCTGCGCCATCTCCGCCCGCTGTATCACCCGCTCGCTGATGTCGTTTCCACAGGTGTACCCCAACACACAGTCCAATGCCTCAGCCTCCGAAACGTCTTTGGCCTTTTTGCCGATCACCACGGCGAGTTCGCCCTCGAAATGGATATTCTTGCCCTGTTTGGGATAGACAATTTTGTCTTCGGGGCCGATAACGGCCGTCCACGGTAACATAAACAGCATGGGCTGGGGCGGCGGCTCTTTGCCGCCTTCGGCGGCGTGCGCGGCATAGTTGAGTCCGACGCCGAAAATGCGAGGCTGAGCAATCGGCGCCAGTATTTTGACCCGGTCCAGTCGGGTCGTGCCACCTGTGGGTTTCAGTGAGTCGAACGGTGATCCGGCAAGTTGCCGGATCACGCCGTTTTCTTCCAGTATACCGTAATGAGTTTGTCCGTTTTCCTGATACCGAAGGATTTTCATGAGGGTCTCCTGATAATGGGGGAAGTAATACCCCTTGCCAATGGCCAACGAACAATGGACAACGAAGACGATTCTTTGTCTTGAAACGAGCGACAGCTATCTCCGATAAACTATCTTCTCGCCCCCCACGCTGTCAAGAAAACCCGTCCAAGCACACCGCAGAACGGATTTTCGACCGACGATCCGGCGTGGTGCAGACCCGGTGTTGACGCTGTCCCACACGACATTATATTGAAGACGGGTTTTCTCTTTTTGTTCTTCCTCATCTTTCAAACTTATCTCGCATGGAGAGTCGCACGTGCAACTAGCCTTTTACGACGACTATACACTTGGTCTTATCCGTCAGGATCGAATTATCGACGTATCCACCGTTATGAAAGAGGCGCGGGTATACAGTCCCCAGCATGTGCTGGAGACGCTGATCGCCCGGTGGCCGTTTTTCAGTCTCCGTATCGCCGAAGAGGCCGCCGGAAAAGAAGGGCTTCCTCTCGAACGGGTGGTCATGCGTCCACCCGTGCCGCGACCGGGACAACTGGTATGTCTTGCGGGCAACTATCTTGAGCCGGCGCATCCGACCAAGGAAACCTTTAACGCTTTTATCAAATCCAATACATCGCTTACGGGGCATGGCGGTGTGGTGGAGCTACCGTCGACAGAGGCGAGCGTTTTTCATTTCGAACCCGAACTGGCGCTGGTGATCGGAAAACGTGCCAGTCGGTTGTCGCCGGAAAATGCGATGGATCATATATTCGGCTATACCCAGTTTATCGACGCATCGGCGCGCGGTTTGCCGGGAGGCTTTTTTCTCGGCAAAAGCTGGCATACCTTTGGCCCGATGGGGCCGGCGCTTGTCACCGCCGACGCAGTGGGCGATCCCAACGCGCTACATGCCAAGCTGTGGGTCAACGATACGCTCAAACACGACTTTTCCACATCGGAGATGGCCAGACATATCCCGGAGTTGCTGGCGGAGGTGACGGCCGTACTTACGCTCGAACCGGGAGATGTCGTATCCACCGGCACGCATCACTATGCGCTCAGCCCGATTCAGGACGGCGACAAGCTTTGTCTCGGAATCGAAAATCTTGGTCCGGCGCTTGTCATAACCTGCCGGGACGATCGCAAACGGGTGTGGGAACGGTAACGGGGAGACATAGATGAGCAAGGCGGGTGTGTTCACTTTTCGGGAGATCGTCAATACGAACGAGGAGTTGCAGGAAGAACTCCGTAACGGCGGCAGTCTTATAGCGCTCGCCGCGCGTTATAGAATCGTCATTACGCCGGAAGACGTGCGTGGCGCGATGGAGGAGATGGAGGGCGAGATGGAGGACGAGGAGCGCGGCTGGTACGAGACGGCAGCGAGCGGCGCATGACCGCGCTTTCCGTTACGCTTCAGGATATACGAGATGCCCGCGAGCGTATTGCCGGTGCGGCAGTCCGCACACCGCTGGTCCGTTTTGGCGACGACACCCGCGAGGTGTATCTCAAACTCGAAAACCTTCAGCCTATTGGCTCGTTCAAAATCCGAGGCGCCGCCA
>VGJU01000276.1 GCA_016867335.1 Candidatus Zixiibacteriota bacterium
GGTTTTGAGTAGGTCCGTACCGGTCAGACGGTTTATGAGCGTCGATTTGCCTACGCCGGAATTGCCGACGAGAGAAACCGTAACCCCCTTGGCCACATACCGATTCAACGTCTCGACTCCCTCATTTTTTTCGGCGCTCAACGCATGAAGCGCCGTACCGGGTGCGATATGTCGGATCTGCGATAGCGCGGTTTCGATCTCCTCCTGTGTACACAAGTCGGCTTTGTTTAGCAGAAAGACGGGCATCATGCCCTAGTCGCGGCAGTTGGCAATGACGCGTTCGATCAAACGCGGGTTGACGCCCCGGTCCATACCGATCACGTAAAACAGAAAGTCGATATTCGCCGCGATAATTTGCTGTTCGGTTCTGCCGCCCACGATGGCGGACCTTCCACCGATTTTGCCCTTTTTTCTTCCGCCCGATATCGGCGTTTTTCTGGCAAACGCGCTTTTTCTCGGCAAAACCGCATGGACGACGGCCTGGTCCGTCCCCGGAACATACTCGACGACCACCCAGTCGCCCACGACCGGCAGCACGCTTCTGTCCTGTGACGACGATTTGAGTTTTCCCGATAGCCGTGCATGCAGGAGACCGTCCTTGCCATAAGCGGTATAGCCGATCTTTTTCCACGGCCTATTCTGACGGGAATCCCGCCCGGTCTGCCGAACGGGTCGAAATGTTGCTGAAAATAGTCGTTCCAGCCTAATACTTCGAGAGACATAGAGCCTAGTAGGGTGAAGGGTTTTCCGGCAAAGCCGTTGGCATGTTTTTGTATCGTTACCGGAAAACGGATGCATCTTCCCCCCAAAAAAAATCCGGGTCTGCGGCAAAATGCCACAGACCCGGGCAAAAAAGTCTCTACGGTTTTGGACGGTCCCGCTACGAGCAACCGCTGGTGGTTCCACATTCGCGGCAGACGTAACACGTTCCGTTGCGGGTCATCAGACTCCCGCAGTCGGGGCACGAGGGCGCATCCGCCTGTTTGACGAACACGTCCTGTTCCTGCGCTTCGTGTCTATGTGTCGCCGGAGAGGCGGCTACGGTCATCGTTGTTTCTTCGGTATCCTGTCCCGGCTGGCTTTCTTTCGGTAGAAATTTTATGGCCAGCCATCGGAAGATATAGTCCATGATGGATTTGGCGATAGGAACTTCTTTGCTGCCCGTAAAGCCGGCGGGTTCGAACCGCATGTGGCTAAACTTGCGCACGAGGCTTTCCAGCGGGACGCCGTATTGGAGCGCAACCGAGATGGCGGTGGCAAAGGCGTCCATCATGCCGGAGACGGTACTGCCTTCTTTTGACATGCGCAGAAAAATCTCGCCGGGTGTGCCGTCTTCGAACAGACCGACGGTCAGATAGCCTTCATGACCGGCGATGCTGAATTTGTGGGTAATGGCTTGGCGCTCGTCGGGTAGACGTCGCCGCACCGGGCGCGCTTCGACGATTTTCTCCACCACCTTGACCTCCGGCTCCTTTTTTTCGGACGCCTTGGTACTCAGCGGCTGTGTCCGTTTGGAGCCGTCTCGGTAGATGGCAAGGGCTTTAAGCCCCAGACGACCGCCTTCGAGATAGGCGTTCATCACGTCGTCCGCCGTAGCCTCGTTGGGCAGGTTGACGGTTTTGGAGATCGCGCCGGAGATAAAGGGTTGCGCCGCGGCCATCATTTTGATGTGGCCCATGTAGTGGATCGAACGGACGCCCTTTTCCGCGCGGAACGCGGAGTCGAACACGGGCAGATGTTCGGGTTTGAGTTCGGGGGTGCCCTCGATCGTGCCGGTCTCGCCGATGTGGGCTTCGATGGCTGTTATCTGTTCCGGCGTATAACCCAATTTTTTGAGCGCGGATTCGACCGTCCGGTTGACGATTTTCATCGTTCCCCCGCCTACCAGTCTTTTGTATTTGACCAGTGCGATATCCGGTTCGATGCCTGTGGTGTCACAGTCCATCATAAACGCGATGGTTCCGGTCGGAGCCAGCACCGAGGTCTGCGAGTTTTTGTATCCGTATTTTTCCCCGATCTCCACTGCATCGTTCCATGCGGTGCGGGCAGCGTCGAGCAACGCCGGTTCCGTAAGCCGCGCATCGATGTCGTCTACGGCTTTGCGGTGTTTCTTGATCACGCGGAGCATAGGTTCCCGGTTTACGGCGTAGCCTTCGAACGGACCGAGGTGTTCGGCGAGAAGGGCCGACTGCCGATAGGCACGGCCTGTCATAAGCGCGGTGATGGCTCCGGCGCAGGCGCGTCCGCCGTCGCTGTCGTAGGGAAGTCCCATGGCCATGAGCAACGCGCCGAGATTGGCGTATCCAAGCCCCAACTGCCGGAAGGCGCGGGCGTTGATCCCGATCTTCTCCGTGGGATAGCTGGCCTCGTTGACGATGATGTCCTGCGCCATGATCACGATATCGACGGTGTGCTTAAACGCTTCGACATCGAAAGTTTCGTCGTCCGTCAGATACCGCAACAAGTTGATAGAAGCAAGGTTGCAGGCGCTGTTGTCGAGATGCATGTATTCGGAGCAGGGGTTGCTTGCGTTGATGCGATCCGTATTGGCGCAGGTATGCCAGTCGTTGATCGTGGTGTCGTACTGCATACCGGGGTCGCCACATTGCCAAGCCGCTTCGGCGATCCATTTCATCATGTCACGCGCCTTGAGTGTATCGATCGGCTTGCCCGACGTAATGGCCTTGAGCGGCCAGTCCCAGTCCTTTTTGACGGCATCGAGAAACGCCTGTGTGACACGGACTGAATTGTTGGCGTTCTGAAACTGTATCGAACTCCATGCGTCGCCATTGAGCGACATGTCCCAGCCCGCATCGCCGAGCGCGTAGGCTTTCTTTTCTTCGTTAGCCTTGCACCAGATAAAATCGACGATGTCGGGGTGGTCCACGTTGAGTACGACCATCTTGGCGGCGCGACGCGTTTTGCCGCCGGATTTGATCGACCCGGCGACCGAGTCGGCGGCGCGCATAAACGAAATCGGCCCCGACGCCTGTCCACCAGCGGATAGATGCTCTCTGGAGGAACGGATTTTGGACAGGTTTACCCCGGAGCCGGACCCTCCCTTGAAGATCATCCCTTCGGTTTTGCACCATTCGAGGATGGACTCCATCGAATCGTCGACGGCAAGGATAAAACAGGCACTGGCCTGCGGTTTTTCTTCGACGCCGACGTTAAACCAGACCGGGCTGTTAAACGTCGCTCGTTGATGCAGGATGATGTGGGTAAGCTCGTCGTAGAAGGCTTGGGCGTCCTCTTCCGTAGTAAAATAGCCGTGTTTGCGTCCCCATTCGGTCAGGGTTTCGGTGATCCGGTTGATCATGTGACGGACGCTGTTTTCGCGTTTCGGCGCGCCCATCAGGCCGCGAAAATACTTTGACACGACCACGTTGGTCGCTAGTTGCGACCATGATTTGGGGATCTCTACCTCTTTCTGCTCAAAGACCACCTCGCCCTTTTCGCCGGAGATGATCGCCGATCGGTAGTCCCACTCTACCCCGTCAAACGGGTTTTCGCCCGGTTTGGTAAAATGACGGCCTATGGAAAGTCCTGTGGCAGATTCGCCATTTTTCCGCTCACCCCCGGCTTCCTTGAGCGCATGACCGTTCCCGTCCCCACGAACGGCGGTGACGACGGATCCCGACGCGTTTTCTTCTATAGACATGATGCGTCCTCCCTGAGACGTTTAAGTGTACTTATAGTCCTTTTCGCGTACATAGTGGGCCGCAACCTGTTTCGGCCAAGTAACTCGCGCTCCTGCCGTACAACCCTTGATTCCCTTATCCGCCGATTACAGGGTCCGCCTATCCTACTCCGCATTATTAAACGGGATGGAAAATTGTTGATCGCTAGGTTGTCGGTCACGGTCCAACTGCTGAAGTTCTTCCATAAACTCGTTGCGGTCTTTGAACTCGCGGTACACCGAAGCAAAACGAACATACGCCACTTCGTCCAGTTTGCGAAGTTCGCGGATGACAAATTCGCCGATCTGCTCCGAGGGCACTTCCCGCAGGTTGAGACTGCTCACGAAATACACAACCCGGTCCACCTGCTCATGTAACTGATCCATCGAAACCGGGCGTTTGGTGCAGGCAAGCTGAAGCCCGCGCAACAGCTTGTTCCGGTCGAATATCTCGCGCCGGTTGTCGGACTTTACCACCATCAGTTCTTCTTCTTCAAGGGTTTCATACGTGGTAAACCGTTTTCCGCACGCCAGACATTCACGCCGCCGACGTATCGCCCGCCCCTGCTGCGCCGTGCGCGAATCCACCACATGACTGTTCAACTCTCCACATGCCGGACATCGCATACCTTTCCACTCCAAAAGAACGCCAGACAAACACTGGCCAATCAGCGCCCCGGGAACAAAAATCCCCCCCGAAACCTGTCCGGCGAAAACGCATTGCCAGACCCGTATCGCCCTATAAACCGGACTTGTCTACCCGGATGATCGATCCTCTCGACAGCCTGAAGTCGGTGCACGGAGGAGAGCCACTAAGATAAGCAGGGAACTACTTATTGTGGGGGACTTTCTAAAAGAATACTATATGTTGTAGGCTTCTGTCAACAAAAATTTTTCCCGTCCGCATGGTTTTCCTGCAAATATCGGGGCTGCATTCCACAGCACGGGCCCTCTTCGGCTTGCTCCGGATGGTCGTCAAAAAGGGCGTCCCGGTTGTTCGAGGTGCTGAGGAAAGGCAACGTCTTCGGTTATAAGCCCTTGAGTATTTATCCCCGAACCGGTATATTTTTTTACCCTTCACCCTTCACCCTTCACCCTTCACCCTTCACCCTTCACCCTTCAAACTTCCCATGACCG
>VGJU01000277.1 GCA_016867335.1 Candidatus Zixiibacteriota bacterium
CGAAGGCAAACCATTTTCCGGTGCGTCCGAAACCGGTGAGCGCCTCGTCGGCAACCATGAGAATACCGCGTTGTCGGCAGATTTCCGCCATGCGCTGCATCCATTCGGGGGACGGCACGATCTGTCCCGCGGCGCTCATAAGGGGCTCGAAGAAAAATGCCGCCGGCTTACCGGAAGTGGAAGTGTCGATGACCAACTCCGCCGCATCCGCGCATCCGAGGTTGCAACAGCCTTCCTCTCGACAAAATTCGCACCGGTATGTGTACGGGGCCGGGATAAAAGACGCGCCGGTCGGCATCGGACCGTAGCCCTCGCGGAGCATCCCACCGCGCCCGGTGATCGACGCACTGCCGTACGTCTGTCCGTGATACCCACGCATCAGGGCGATCACTTCGAAACGTCCCGTGTATTTGCGGACAAGACGAAGTGCCATTTCGTTCGACTCGGAACCGGTGCAGGCAAAAAACGACTTCTGAAGCGGCGCGGGAGAAATCTCCGCGATTTTTTTGGCCAGCAACACTTCAGAAGGTGCGATAAACGTGCTACCGGTCTGTATGATCTTATGCGCCTGATCGCACAGCGCCTGCACGTATTCCGGGTGCGAATGTCCCAGCGTCACACACAACTGGCCAGATTGAAAGTCGATAAACTTCCGCCCCTCGACATCCCACATATAGATGCCTTCCCCACGTTCGGGAACCAGCGGCGCTTTGCGCATGGGGTGACGAAGCAGATACCGGTCTCCCAGTTCGAGCCATCCCTTATTGGTAGTCGGCAGGGTAGTCATACAAGCCTCCTTTAGGCGTCGAAAAACTCCAGTTCACGCATACGGTCCAGCCAGCGCTGGCGTTTGGGACTTTTCTTCGGATTGGCGATCCATTCGGATGGCAGCCACGTATCGCCGGGTCTGCCAAAATGCGCGGTGACGTTTTTGTTCGCCACGGCCTGCCGGCGCGTCACCTCTTCCTGCTCAGGCGTTTTGGGGTTGTTGTAATACACACAGGTACACATCCAGCGGTCGTTCGAGCCCCCATAACTGGCGTGCCACGTTCGCAGATCAAACGCAACCACGTCGCCGGGTTCGGAAACGCAGACATGCCCAGGCACATCGGTGATGGCAAGATTCATCGTTTTCATCTGCTCACGAAGTTCCCCAAAATAAGGCTGTTTGCACGATCCGGGAATAACTCGCAACGCCCCCCTGTCCGGCCCGACAGGCTGAAGATAAAACGCAAACTTAACCCCGAACTGTTCGTAGCTTCCCGTGTCGGGATGCCACCCCGTGTTTCCGACATACCGGTTGGCATCCGTGGCGATGCCGATCGTATCCTCGCCGTAGAGTTGTTCGGCAACGCCGCAAAACCGAGGGTCTTCGAGCAAACTCGCAAAAAACGGCGTGGTCGATCCCAGCATGACCGCATAATAACGTTTCGTGCCGTCAAACGGCGCGTGGTGATATACGCGTTCCAATTCGTCGATAAACTCACGCTTGATGATTTCGAGTTCCTTCGGAGTAAACAACTGCCGCAAAACGACAAAGCCAAAGGTCTGAAAATGAGCCAATTGAACATCGGTCAGCATGTATCTGTCCTTTGCTTACGGGGTTATGTAACGTGACAATGTATACCGGTCTAACGCCGCCTCGTCCAACTCGACGCCCAGACCGGGACCTTCGGGTACGACGGCATAGCCGTCCCGCACCAACGGTTTTTTGAGCAGACTGTTTTCGTGCACGAAATTGCCGCAGAGATCACTCCCCAACGTACAGTTTGGAGCTGCCGCCGAAGCATGAAGCCGAAAGACGTCGAAAATCCCCAAGTCCACATTGGACGCCTGCCATACGGGAATGTCGGCCGTCTCGGCGATACGCGCCATGTCCAGAAAACCCCAGTCCGACGGGGCTACGTTGATGGCGTCTACGGCTTGAAAGTATACCCCTTCGATCACCTGGAAGGGGTTTTGCAGATGCGCGGCGATCAGCACGCCACTTTCTTCCTTTAGCCGTCGATAGTCCGCCCAATTTGTCTTGGCCATCGGGTCCTCGAACACAACGGTATAGGTGTTGATCTGGCGGGCGATTTCCAGCGACTGTTCGACCATATAAAACCGTTCGTTGGGGTCGATGATGATACGCAGGGCCGGGGCCGCTTCATGGATGGCATGGACCCGGTCGGCTACATTGCCGTCTTCGGCTCTGCATTTGATCTTGATGCCGTGAAATCCCAAAGCACTTGCCCGTCGTGCCGCAGTGGCGGAACTTTCCACATCGAGTGTTGCGATCCAGTAGTCGACCAGCACGCGAGACTGGCGTATTCCGCCAAAGATACGCCCCAGCGGCCACCCGATCCCTTTCCCGATAAGATCGAGCAGTGCGATATCGTATCCCCCGCCACCCAGGCTACGTGGTTCAAAGTCCATCGGGTTTTTTCCGAGCAAATCCGGAAACGGGATGTCCCGCTCTCCGAAATAGGGACCGCTGGAGCCGATTCCGCATAGACCGTCGTCGGTATATACACGCAAGATATCGTTTCGCCGTTTTTCGATAGGTTCGGGATACAACGCGTTGATGTCCTGTTGTTCGATCGGCGGCAGGATGCCGGGCCGAAACGGCACGCACACGACGATCCGTTCCATGCAAACGATTTTCATGGTTGCATTATCAAAGCGAGGGGTAGCATGTTACGGTGTATATACCAAGATTGTGTACCCTGCCCGCCCCCTTTGTCAAGAGGATAAAAACACGCACCGTTTTGCTTTATGTTGCGCGAGAACGGGATGTATATCTATTTTCTCGTTTTGCAGCTATTGAAGCCTCCCACGCAACCATCCGAAGGCAGCTTTACGCCTTCCACCTGCGGGGAGTACGCTTGCCAGTAGTACCGCAAGCTATCTTTGACAGTAAGGAGTAGACGCTCTTGCGGCCGTTCTGCCGCAAGATATGTTGATTGTTTGGCGTTCGCTCGTTTACCTTGCAGCTTGTTGCACGGTATGCACTCGCTGTTCTGTTCAACGCCCGAACACACGTTCCATATGCCCCTCAGGCGGATGGAGGTTTTCGGATAGGCTACCATAACGGCAGGCTCGAATCCTTTCTTTGGAGGCTCGGCATGAAAAAGTATCGCGTCGGTATTATCGGTCTGGGACGTATGGGTAGCACCATAGATGACGAGGGGCATTCGCCGCTGCCGTATTCCATTGCGCTTTCGGCACGGAGCAGCGACCGTCTCGAACTTGCCGCCGGATGCGACGTGCGGCCCGAACGCCGGACGGCCTTTACCGAGCGGTGGGGGATCGGAGCGGTCTATGAAGACTACCGCGACATGATTCGGCAGGAAAAACCCGACCTCGTGGCGATATGCACCCCTGCGTCGGGGTTGCAAAAACCGGCAAAAGCCGCGCCGGATGCGCATTTTCGGGGTGACTCGCATGCGGAGTTGACCGTCGCACTATCCGAAATGGGTGTTCCTATGTTATACGTCGAAAAAGCGATGGCTAGTTCGATGGCTATGGCCGATGCGGCGCGGGATGCGGTAAAAAAACACGGTACGGTATTTAACACGGGCGTACTGCGCCGGTTCGACAACCGGTACGACTTCGTGCGTGACGCCGTGCTAAACGGCGGGATAGGCGACGTCAAAGCGGCCGTGCATTATGCGCGTTCGTCGCTGATGCACGGGCATATCCACTCCATCGACACGTTGTCGTGGCTCTTGGGCGACCCACGTATCGTCGCCGTATGCGGAGAATTCGAACAGCGGGATTACCGTATCGAGCACAACCATATCGCGTTCGATCCGGTTGCCACGTATCGATTGCGTTTCGAAAACGGAGTGGAGGCGTGGAGTGTGCCTGCAGGCCACTGGGAATTCGAAATACTGGGAACCACGGGAGCCGCCCGTTCGCTCAACAACGGGGACGGCATGGTATCACTCAGAAAAAAAGGCGCGGATTCGGAGCATCCGAGCCGATGGACCGACGTCGCTATCGTTCCTGTGACACCGAAGAGCACGGTGGTCAATTGTCTTGAGGATTTGGTACAGGCGTACGAGTCGGGTGGTAAGACACTCGGTCATATCGACGTCACGCATCACATTACGGAAGCCTGTATCGCGGTGGCAGAAAGCCACCGGCGGAACGGCGCATGGGTGGAATTGCCGTTGGCGGACCGCGATTTGTACGTGTGGCACGTGTAGGGCGGGCCGTGCGCCCTACAGGGCCGGATGTTTCAGGTGGAAGTCCGTCGCCTGCTGGAAGACACGGGCAAGCAGAAGCGTTTCGGCTTCGGCGTAGAGGTTGCCGACAAAACTGAGGCTCGTGGGCGCGCGTTTGTCGTCAAACCCGTTGGGAACCACAACGCAGGGATGACCGGTCAGATTGGTAAGGAGCAGGCCGTTACCGACCAACGAAGGGGTGATGTATACGTCGATGGTCTCAAACAATTTGGCCATTTCCTGCATGATCAGGGTGCGGATGCGGTTGGCCTGGAGATATTCGACTGCCGGGGTAAAACGGGCGAAGCGGAACACGTTGGGCCAGGCGTTGCGCTCCTGGCGGACCATGAGATCGTCGCGGTTGCTCGTCGCAAGATCGGCGAAGGCGGCGGCGGCTTCGGTGTTGAGGATAAACGAGATGGCTTCCACCAAATAGGCGGATGGAAGTTCGACCGGAACAGGCTTTATGTCAAGACGTCGAAGGACTTCTAGCGAGGCTTCGTCGTTGGCTTTGGCCGTCTTGTTCTCCCGGTCGGCCTCAAAGGCGCTCTTTATATACCCCACACGCAGGGTGGTCACGTCACGCCCGGCGTCCCAGTTGAAG
>VGJU01000278.1 GCA_016867335.1 Candidatus Zixiibacteriota bacterium
GCCTTTGACAAGGATGCCGAAACTTCCTCGGATACCGACGGGAACGACGGGGACACCTGCTTCTATGGCAAGGAGAAACGCGCCGCCTTTAAAGGGTTGGAGGTCGCCTGTCCGGGAACGCGTCCCTTCCGGGAATACGAGGACCGGAAGACCGGAATGGATTTTCTGTGCGGCGCGTTTCAGGCTGCGTACCGCTTTTCTAGGATGCGACCGGTCGATGTGGATATAGCCGGCCAAACTCATGACCCATCCGAGAATGGGGATGCGAAAAAGCGATTCTTTGGCGATTACGCGAAACTGAAAAGGGAGCGATCCGAACAACACCGGGATGTCCGCAGCGCTTGCATGGTTGGCTACCAGTACACACAGTCGGTCAGGCGGGAGGTGTTCGATGCCGTGCAGGGTGACGGGAATCCGTCCGAGACGGAGAAGGGCACGGCTCCAACGCTGCGCAAACCAGTGGGCAAGACGCCCGGACGGATTCAGGGGAGCCGTCAAAAGGGCAGGGATACCAAACGCAAACGTCGCCGCGGTCACTCCGGCGACGATCAACAGGGTCTGTATCACCGATAGACTCGCCGCTATTTGATCAACGTAATTTTTTTGACGTCGGCATACGACTCGTTGCCGTCGGCGTCGCGCACTTCGATCCGATACAGATACAACCCTGAGCCGGCAGGATTTCCGTCGGTGTTGCATCCATTCCAGTCAATGACGAAATTACCGGCATCCTGTGGTTGATGGTTCAGGAGTCGGATCACTTTTTGACCGAGAATATTGTAGATGGTCAGAGTGACGTTTCCTCTCCGGGGCAAGGCATAGCGGATGCGTGTGGAGGGGTTGAACGGGTTGGGATAGTTCTGCTCCAGAGAATAGACGTTTGGCAAACTGGCGGTCGGCTGGGTAGGATTAAGTACAGCCGTCGGGTTGCTGCTACTGGCAACAAAACTGGATGGAGTGGACCATTCGCCTTCGATCGTGCCGCTGGTAGCTCTGGCTCTCCACCAATAGCGTACTCCGTCCTGCAACACAAGGCTGTCCGCCAGCGAGGGGTCGATGACCTGCCAATGCGTAGGATTGGTTGCAGAGCCTTCCGGAATCCCGGAAACGGCGACGACGAGTTGGTTGAGGGTCGAATCCGCGTAGAGGGCAAAGTCGTAGGTACGCGTACCACTGCCGGATGTGGCGTTGCTGACGACAAGCAGGGGACGAACCGACACTTCGGCGTTGGCGACTGGCGCTATGAGCACGGGAACGGATGGAGCCAGCGCTCCTGACGGAGTTATGGTAACGGTAGCGGATCGCGCACCGGTATTGGGAACGGGAATCGCCGCGTCGGTGGCGGTCAGAAAATAGGTATACTCGGTCCCGTTTACCACGGCTTCGTCACGATAAGTAGGTACGGCGCTGCCAGACTGGATCAGCACGGTATCCGCGCCGGAGACACGGTACAGATTGTAGCTGCCGAAGTCGGTTTCGGTATTGGGCGCCCATGACACTGTAATCGAGTTGTTTCCGGGGGCGGCCGTCGGCGTTGCCGGTGCCGCAGGCGGGGTGACGTCCGAACTTGCAAGTGTTAACACGGTCTGGGGTGGAGTGGATGTCGAGTTGCGACTGGGGTCCAGCGAGCCGGCGATCACCGTATATTGCACCGCTCCTTTTGGGAAGAACGAAGAATCGGTCACCACGACCGTATGGTCTTTGACAAGATGGCGGCTGGCGACGACAAGGGTGTCGCCGATGCCGTTGATGATATCGACAAAACTACTTGCCGGTTCGTCGGTTTTCCACGAGACACGTATCGTACGATAACCGGGGCGTATCGACAGGTTGCCGATCACCGGCGCGGCCGTGTCCTTGTTACCGGTGGTGGTAAAGGACCGTACTACATCGACGGCCGGCGCATTGCCGTTTCCGTCGGTAGAGCGAACACGGTAGAAATACGTGGGTCCGGGACCGAGATTGGTCAGTGTGACCGTATGCGAGGTCGTCAACGTGGTTTTGCCAAGATTCTGGGCAAGATTACTCGACGTAAGGTCGAAATCGACAAAGCTACTGGCCGGTTCGTTGGTGTTCCATGTAATGATGGCGCGGTCATCGGTGATCGCGGCTACAGCCACCACGGAGATGACGGGGGACGAGATGTCGGGTTGACCGGCGGTCGATCCGGCGGCGATGAGCGCCGGCAGCGGTCCCTGTGTAGGTCCGTTCCCAAGCAGTTCGCGCGAACTGATCCTATAGTTGTAGGTGGTGCCGGGTGCGAGATTGGTAAGCGTCAGCACATGATTGGTCACCATCTCGCCGCTGTTGGTATTTTGAGCCAATCCCGACGAGCCGTAGTCAATGGCGCTGCTGCTCAACTCATCGGTCTGCCAGGAAACGGTAAGCGTGTTGGACGTGCGTCCGATGATCGTGGGGCCGGCCAACACGATAGGGGCCTGTGTATCCGACCCCTGGTTGGTGGTGAACCGTCCGGTAAGCCCCGGAGACTGGAGCGTCTTAAACAGAATCCGGCTTTCCGACAGTTCGCCTATTTCTTTTGACGTCAGACCATTTGGCGGGAAGGTGACGCTGTTGCCGCTTGGATCGGTGATCGTCACGACATACCGGTAAGATTTGCCGAGCGAAAGATTGGTCAGCGTCAGATGATGATTAGTGACATTGATACCGCCGAACGTGGTCGTAATATCGGTCGGATCGTCTACCGGCGCTACGTCGAGCCGGGAGGTGGCCGGTTCGTCCGTTGTCACTTCGATGGCGATCAGATTGCCGCCGTTGTATCCGACAACGGGTCCCTCAGTGATGACGGGTATCAATTTGTCCGGTTCGCTTGTCTTGAAAGTACGACGACTGCTTTCCTCCGTGTTTCCGAGCTGGTCGGTCGATCTCACGCGGTATTCGTAGTTTTTGCCGGCCTCAAGGTTGGCCACCACTACCCGGTGGTCGAGCACCGGATCGTCTTCCTTTATCGCTATGACATCGGAGGAGCCAATTTCGTTGACGAGGACTTCGGTATCGGAAACCTCGTCGGTCTCGTAGACGATCACCGTGCGCCGTGCGGTGGCGAGGAGCACCGCCGGGCCGTTGGTAAATCGGGGTGGGGTGGTATCGTCCGTCAGCGGTGTGGTAAACGACTGAAAACTCGTCAGCGTCGAGTTGTCGCTGGCGTCGGAAAATCTCATGCGGTAAAAATAGATCGTTCCCGGAACCAGCCCTGTCACCTGTATCCGGTGCTGAAAGACAAACTGGTTGTTAGGGCCCGGAATTTCGGTAAACGGCTGGGTACTATCGCCTGCGACGATCTGGACAAAACCGCGCGAGATTTCCTCGTTACTGGCCCGGACCACCGCGCTGGTCCGCGAAAGACCGGCCGCCGCCGGATACCGCACCACCCAGGGCGCTACCGTATCGTTGCCGCGACGAGTATGCAGCGACACCGGGGGATTGGGCAGATAAGCGGTTTTGTTTCCTGCGCGATCGGAAAGTCGGACCTTTACATAGTAGGGGGCGTCCGGCAGCAATCCTCGGATCACGAGTTGATGAGAACGCTGAAATTCCGGACTGTCGGTTGTTTTGACCGTGTCGATAGAGGTCGGGCTTGCGCCAAAGGCAATTTTTACCATCGTAGGCTCATCGGTTTCAAGCGCCAGCGTAGCGGTGCTGTCGGTGACACCGATGACAAGCGGCCCGACGACCGGGCCGGGAATCGTCTGATCCAGAAAAACCTCGAAGGTGTCGATAGCGGCAAGCGTCGTCTCGCCGGCGAATCCGTGTGCGATGATCCTATTCGATCCCGGTGTCAGGGCTACGCCCGACAGGCTAAACGTGCGGGTGGTCGTTTCGAGCACGGCAGGAGCGGGGGCGCCGCTGGTCTGTACCGTAACACGAGTTATGATCCGGTTTCTGGCAATGCCGTTGATAGTAAACGGACTCCGATCGACATAAGTGGGAGTGGTGATGCCAAATCCGCCCCCTGCCGCATAGATGAGCGCGTTGGCAAAAATACGGCTGACAGGCGCGTTATCCACGCTGAGGGTGTTGCTTCTGGGGAAAATAGCGATACCTGCGATGTCTTTTGCACGGTTGTGTGCAATGACGCGTTTTCCGCTCGTGTCCCGCGCCAGCGACACGGTGTCCCCGTTGAGGGCGGGTCGGTAAAGTTGGCATTCTGAAAGTATACAGGTTGGTCGGCGACGGTAAGTCCGTCAAATACCGGATGTTTGAGATTCGCCGTAGACATGTCCAATTTGCCGCTGGTCGATGCCAACCGGGTTGAGCGAAGAAACGGGCTATACCCCGGACTTATAAGTCGACCGTCGATCCACCAGTTGTTGCCGCTTTGCTGTGAAAAAGCGTAAGTGGCGAAGACCAGACCGCCACCCTGATCCACATAAGCCGCGAGTGTGTCTCCCGTGGCGACCGGATCCGAAAAGGCGCCTTCGGTCCATACCATCACCACATCGAACGCGGCAAGTTGTTGAAGAGTGGGGGTAATGCCGGAGTTGTTGATAACCGAAACACGGCTCGAATCGAGCAGACCCGTTTCATGCAAGGCGCGTTTGATCGTACGCGGGCTGGTGCCGCTGTTGGAGAGCAACCCGACACGGAGATTCGACAAGGTCGTAGCTCGGAGACTCTGCAAGGACCGGCTTGAAGAAAGGTCCGGATACGCTCCGGGCAACGACGCAGCCGACTGTTTCTCCTCCGCAGATGCCACAAACGTCAGACAGACCCATGCGGACAGTAAAAAAACGGTATGTCGCAAACCACGAAGGTTTGTTTTAGTTCGTGTCGAGGGGATACGAAATAG
>VGJU01000279.1 GCA_016867335.1 Candidatus Zixiibacteriota bacterium
AGCGAAAAAGGCCGGATTGCCCCCCGATCTGTGCGATGCAGTAGTAGACGGCACACGTCTTTTTTCCGAAATCCCGGCCTTGATGCGGCTGGCGTGGCATGTCCATTACCGTCTTTTTGTAAACAAAATCGAGTTCTACCCCCGTTGGCCACCCCTGCCGGACACGCTCCCGGATACGGCGCGTCTGTTTTATGTATACCCCCTGCTGTCACAGACCCCCGCGATTCTGGCGACCCACACCCGGCTACGCGTCGATCCCGTGGTAAGCCGCGATACGCTTTCCGATCTGCACCGGTGGATGGAAGACTACCACCGGAGTGCCGGATACACAGGACTCGACCCGCATCAGGTAAGCTGGCTGGCGCTTTCGTTTGGTGGAAAACTGTTTCAACTCGGCAGACTTCAGTTCGAATTTTCGGTTCTCCGGTACGACTTCAACGCCTATCGCAGAAAAACCGACGGCACAATCGCCGTGTTTGCCGGGCCGGAGATGCGGTTTCGTGCCGATGGGTCGTCTGTGAGCCGCGACGAGACGCACGAGGTGTGGACGACTTCTTTCGAAGCGGATGTGGACGCGATCCGGGGATACCGCGTTTGCCCGACCGGTTTTGTCGAAACCGAGCGAACGACACTCGTTTCCTCACAGTGGGAACGGGTGCTGAAAAAGGACGACTCCACGATAGCCGTCCACATCCCGGCCACAGGTCCGATGGATTTCGAAGCGTGCGGACGGTCTTTCCAACAAGCTGCCACATTTTTTGCCCGGACCTTTCCTCAATTCCATCCCCACGCCTATACCTGCGCTTCTTGGTTGCTGGACCCCCGATTGCCGGAGTTTGCCGATCCGGAGAGCAACATCGTCCGTTTTCTGAAAGAGTGGTATCTGCTTCCCTATCCCCAAGCGGGTGAGCGCGAAGCCCTGCGCCGTATTTTTGGCGTCACGGAACGCCCGTCCGATCCGGAGACATTCCCCCGCGACACGTCGCTCCAACGCCAAACCATCGCCTTTCTACAAAACGGCGGGAACCTGTCGGCAGGGCTGGGGCTTCAGTTTCCGCACAACATGTCCTGGGGATGTCAGGTTTACCAATCACAAAACGGGTAAGAAAGGAGATGCGCTTTGCCCCTCGATACCGAACAGATCGCTCATTTCAAGACCCACGGTTTTGTGCGCATTCCCGGTTTTGTGGACCCCGCCACATTGGCCGGATGGCGCGCGCAGATATGGCAGGGACTTGGCGCGCAGGAAAACGACAGAGGGACATGGCCCGATCATCAACGGGCGCTTGTCGGGTTTAGATTCCAGCCGGAGGAGACCGAACCGGCGCGATACGAACCGCTTTTGGAGATCGTGAAACAGTTGGGCGGTGGGGACTTCGGGTGGGGGCCGGACGATTTTGGTGATGGCGGCGCGCCTATCCTAAAATGACCTACACCCGACCGTCTCTGGTTGCTGCCGGCTATCGGCCATATCGACGGGTATCCACCTCCGGACGGATGGCTGCCCTTTGTCGTTGGATTTACCACGTATCTGTACGACGTCGCACCCAGAGGCGGCGCATTTGTATATTGGCCCGACAGCCACATAGCGACACACCAGTATTTCCTATCACATCCCAAAGAAATAGACGGCTCGTATCGGCGTCATGAAAACTGGCCGCGACGCATGCTGCCGGAGGAACATAACACGCCGGTCGAATTTCTCGGCAAGGCGGGCGACACCCTGATCTGGGACTCGTTTCTGTTTCATTCGGGGTCGGTCAATGTCAACCCGACGCCCCGTTTTGGAATCGTGGCGCGGTTTAGCCATCGCCGCACGGAAGATCCCGTCTATCGGTACGAAGTACCGGAGGATCTCTGGAAGTACTGGGCGATTTGAGGTCTTGGACCGCACACTCCAACCGCTTTGTCCAATCGAAACCGGGCGACAACCCCGACGTCTCTACGTGAGTGGCATTTTTCCTGTGCGGTATGACAGGTAGGTCGTATATTTGCGTATCCGAGTCTTTTCGCACCTCAACAAAGGAACCCTTCCCATGCCTTTTGTCGATCTCGATTTTTTCAAAGCCAATGGCTATGTCATTCTGGACGATGCGCTGACCCAAGAGGAAACAACGCGGTTTACCGCACTTTACGACCGTGACCGGGCCGAACGGTGGTACAACTGGCGGCTTATCGGGCCAAACAGCCATCAGACCGTCAACTGCGATCCGCTGATCACCACCCCGGAAATCGACGATTTTATCCGGCACCCGGGCATATTAGAGCCAATCCGGCAGATCATGGGTGGACCCGTATGCGTATCGGAAACCTGTTTCCGGCACATAGCCCCCTACGACGGCACGCAGTGCCAACACTGGCACCGGGACCGGACGCACGATCTGACACATCCCCTCCGCACCGCCTATGTCCATGCGATGGTCTATCTGACCGACGTACACGAAAAACCCCACTGTTTTTCCATCTCCCCGGAAGCCTACACCGATCCCATACTCGATGCGGACGCCCAGCTTGCAAAACGCGGTAGCGTGGACATCTACGGTCCGGCGGGAACGGTCGTCCTGTTCAACCTGTCCGTCCTGCATACAGCTACGGCGCGGCCTACATCTTGCGAACGAAAAACGCTCCAGACTTATTACGGTCATCGCGACGGCCCAGTGCTCAGCCACAACTCCACCTTGCCGGCACGGCTGTGGCGTGACCATCCCGATCCCGAAGTGCTCGCGCTATATGGCAACCTGAACGAAAAATCACGGTTGTACACGGAGGCATTCGAAACCCGAAACGACCCACCATGACACGGCGTGACCCTACCCGATCCTGCGGGATCCACCGCGCCGTGTCGTGCCTGCGGACCTTTTGATGCGACCGACATCCCCATGCGAAAGATCATCCATATCGACATGGACGCTTTTTACGCCTCCGTGGAAACGCGGGACAACCCCGCGCTTGCCGGTCGTCCCGTGCTGGTCGGCGGCGATCCGGGTCGTCGCGGCGTGGTGGCCTCGGCGTCGTACGCGGCGCGTGTCTTTGGCATCCGCTCCGCCATGCCGATGCGGACGGCGCTTCGGCTTTGCCCAGAGGCCATCGTCATCCGACCCCGAATAAACCGCTACCGAGAGACCGCGGAACAACTGTGGACCCTCTATCAATCGTATACGCCGCTGGTCGAGCCGGTCGCGCTCGACGAATGTTATCTCGATGTAACCGTCAATCTCCAAGAGATCGCCTCGGCGACCGAAACCGCCCGGATCATCAAACATCAGATACGCGAACAAACCGGACTGACGGCGTCCGCGGGTGTAGCGCCCAACAAGTTTCTGGCCAAAATCGCCTCGGATATGGACAAACCTGACGGGCTGTATGTCGTCAAGCCCACTCAGGTAGAAATGTTTCTTGCCTCACTTGAGGTAGACAAACTCTGGGGCGTCGGACCGGTGACCGAAAAACGGCTTCACACGCTTGGCATCCGGACCGTCGGTGCGCTTACCGAACTGCCCTATGAACGTCTTACGGGCGAGTTTGGCAAATTTGGCCATACGCTGTATCATCTGGCGCGCGGGGTAGACGAGCGTCCGGTCGTTCCGGACCGCGAACCCAAACAAATCAGCGGCGAAGTCACCTTCGACCAAGACGTGGACCGGATGGAAACGCTCAGACAGGAACTCGACCGACAGGCGCAGATCATCGAACGCCGACTGGCCTTTTACGAAAAACAGGGACGCACCGTCACGGTCAAGGTGCGGTACGAAGATTTTACCAGCATAACCCGCAGTGCCACCGGAACCGTCCGGATGACCGCCGCCGCCGACATCGCGCAGACCGCGTACACGCTGCTCGAAAAAACGGAGGCTGGCACCCGTCCGGTTCGGCTGATCGGCGTGGTGGTGTCCGGTTTCGATCTGCCTGACACGGAGCAACAGGAGATACCCTTCCCCACCACAGAAACGTAGACGATCTCAAACAAAGGACAAACCATGCCCATATCCACCGGACACCGTTTTATCGCCGAAATGTTCAAAGGCTACGGCGTAACGACCGTATTTCACGTTCCCTATATGCTGGACCGTAGTCTGGCCGAAATGGAGACGCTTGGCATTCGGCGAATTCTGTGTCATTCGGAGAAAGCCGCCGCCTACATGGCCGACGGTTATGCGCGCGCTTCGGGGCGTCCGGGCGTGGTACTAGCACAGTCGGTGGGGGCCGCCAATCTCGCCGCCGGGTTGCAGGACGCCTTTTTAGCCTGCTCGCCCGTCATCGCGCTTACCGGGCGCTGGCCCGCCTTTTACCGGTATCGAAACGCCTATCAGGAAATCGACCACTGGCCGCTTTATCAACCCGTTACCAAATTCAACGCCTTTGTCGATACCGCCGGACAGTTGCCGATGCTGTTGCGACAGGCATTCCGCGAGGCTACATCAGGGACGCCGGGGCCGGTCCATCTTGACCTTTTAGGCATTCTCGGCGATCTTGTCGGCGGCGAACAGGCCGACCTCGATACGGTCGTCGAGAAAACATTCTCCCGATATCCGGCTTTTCGGCCCGAACCCGAACCCGAACGGGTGCTTCAAGCTGCCCGACTGCTGGCACAAGCCAAACGCCCCGTGATGGTGGCAGGCGGCGGAGTAACAGCCTCCGGAGCCCAGACCGAGGCTGTCCGTCTGGCTGAAAAACTGTCCATGCCCGTCGCCACATCGCTCAACGGAAAGGGCACGATCGCCGAAAACCATCCGCTTTCCGCGGGCGTCGTAGGAACCTATTCACGCAAATGCGCCAACCGGA
>VGJU01000280.1 GCA_016867335.1 Candidatus Zixiibacteriota bacterium
TATCTTCTGTCGTTCGGCGGTTTCTGCACGTTGCCGAAAAGAACCTCAACCGTGTCTTCCACCTTATCGACAGGAGTCTTTGACATGAAACTCACCGATCGACAGGTCAACTTCTTCAAAACGTTTGGTTATCTGCACTTTCCGGGGCTTTTGGGTCCCGACGAGGCCGCATGGATCATCGAGGAGTTCGAGGCAACGATCCAGGATGTCGGTGGAGGCAAAAACCACGACGGCACAAAACGGACCATGTTCGGAGGCCCCATAGAGCATCGCCCGCGTCTGTCCGGATTGCTTGACGATCCGCGTATCCTCGATGTGCTGGGCGGTGTGCTGGGTGAGGACTTCAACTATTGCAGCGGTGACGGCAACTACTATACCGGTGACACCGGATGGCATCCGGACGGAAACTGGGGTCAGCTTTTTGCCGCCAAGTTGGCGTTTTATCTGGACCCGCTTACCGCCTCCACCGGCGCTCTGCGGGTGATCCCCGGAAGCCACCGTCCCGACCATTGGGTACGCAAGGAAGGTATCGACCCCAACAAATCGCTCGATCTGTACGGTGTACATCCCAAGGATTTTCCATCGGCCGCCGTGCTCGAAACCCAACCGGGCGACGTGGTGATCTTCAACCACGATACCTACCATGCCGCGTTTGGCGGGAGCGCGCGTCGGCGTATGTTTACCATGAACTGTACCCGGCACTGTACCGACCCCGAAGATATGGCCACGCTCCGCAAATACCTGAGCATCCATTCGCCGGGCGGCTACAAGGTCCGCACGGGCGGCGGCATGTTTTTTCCCGGCATCCTCGATACGGCTGGCCCTTCGCGTATGGAACATCTCCGCCAGCCGGTCGATATCCACAACGAACTGTTTCCCGAATTTGCCCGGAGATAAAAGCGGGCGGTAAACGGTTACACACATCCCCATAGGAGGCATCGCCTTTCATGACGGAACGCCAGAAATATCTATTCGATCTTCAGGGATTTGTGGTGGTCGAGGACGTGCTGACACGCGACGAGTGCGATTTGGCGATCGAAAAGATCAAGACGCGGATGAAGCCGATGGAAAAGACCCCGGACGGCTATGATTCCAACGGAACTTGGCATGCCGCCAGCGGGTTGCTCGAAACCGGAGAGCCGTTTATAAAACTTATCGACCACCCCCGACTGCTTGAGGTGCTTCAGGAGATCATAAACCCTATGCTCCGCTTGGAAGGCGCCTACAGCTTTGTGCGTTTCAAGGGATGTCCTCCGTTCGAAATGCACGGCGGGCACAGAGGGGGCCGAGTCAATTTTAGGTATGAAGTCCACAATGGTCAGATTTACACCGGGCTGACCGTTATTTCGTTCAATTTGCAGGACGTGGGAGAAGAGGACGGCGGATTTGCCTGTATACCGGGGTCGCACAAGTCGGACTTTTCCGTTCCGGCGGCGGACCGCAAAGAGCTGTTTGCGGTAGGCGGGCCGTTGGTGCGCACGATTCCTGCGCCGAGGGGTGCTGCCGTCATCTTTACCGAAACGCTGGCGCACGGAGCCGCCACATGGCAGCGTGACGACGCCCCGCGATACGGTTTGTTCTACAAATACAACGACCGCTCGGCCATCTATCACGACCAAGGACACCGACGTCCGGGACAAGCCGCGTTTGATCTGATGACCGATGCGCAGAAGTGTTTTTTCAACACCGCATGGCAGGCATTCGGTCCCGGCAACCGGCATACCAACGATGTCCCGGATTTTGGCGGGTCGTCGTAGGGACACGGCATGCCGTGTCCGTGTATATATTGCCCGGGTCCGTGTATACCGTTACACCGCATGGTATGGCACGCGCCGCCGCGCCGCGTATTTCCATATCGCATCCCCTATAAGCAGCGCGTAAAACGGAACGAATTGAACCAATCGGATCCATTCGTTTTCCTTCCACAGCCCCGTTTGCGCGAAGAGGACAAGCACATGGTAGGAGGCCATGCAAAGTCCCGAAAGCAACAGCCATGCCCGGTTGGGAAACACACAGAGCAGGGGTACGATCCAGAGCATGTACCATGGCTGAAACGTAGGCGTCAGGATTAGATACGCGCCTACGAGGACATAGGCGGTTTTAACCGCATCGGGCTGCTGGAAGAAACGGAAGGCCATCACCGAAACAAAGACGACCCCGATCACGGCTTTGCTGTATTCGAGCGATCCGGTCATATAGAGAAGAACGGTAAACACACTGTCGTTAAACCGCCATTTGTCCCCGTATACGAGCAACCCATGAAACAGACGGTCTCCCGCGTCGGCATAGGGCAGATAGCATAGGACGATCACGACCGGAAACCAGAGCAAGGACCGTATGCGGTGTGTATGACGGTAAAACGCCGGAAGCAGGACGACGGAGAAAAATTTGGCCGTAAACGACAGGGCCAACAGTATCGGCGCTCCTACCGGGTGTCCGTGTAGCAAGGCGAGCAGTGCGGCCAGCATCAGTCCGACGGCCAAAGGATCGCTGTGACCGCTTCCCGCGGCTTCGACCAGCACGAGCGGGTTCCATGCGTAGATCAGCGCGCGGGTCAGGGGCAAACCACGCCTACGGAGCATACCGAGTACGACTCCCACGACGCCGATGTCGCACAACGTAAAAAATATCTTCATCGCATACGGAGAATGCCATATCCGGTCGGTGAGCCAAAACGCCATCTGGGTAAGCGGCGGATAGATCGTAGAGATGTGGCGGTTGTTGATGCTTGCATGGAAGATGTCCCGAAAAGAGGCGAGTGCCGGGCTGTCGGGCGCATGGACATACGGATTGATCCCCATCTGCTGCATTCGCCCGTCCCACACGTACCGATAGATGTCGTCCGACAGGGTAGGCGGGCTGAACAACAGCGTGATCCGGAACAAAATCGCGGCGCTTAGCATTAAAACGAGAAAGCGTGCGGGGTCGCTCTGTTGCGTTTCCTTGCTCCGGGTCTCGTACACGGCGACGGCATAGGCCAGAAATGCCGCCGCATATGGAATCCAGAACATCGGCACCTCGATCTGACTGTTTCCCGCCGCAACCGCAACGACGCCCGTGCGCAGATCTCCGATACGCACGATTCCCAAACAGGCGATTTCGATAAGACAGGCCGCGAGAACGAGCGCCGTCATGAGCTATCTTTCCCTTGCGTTTATCACGCTGTATTTCTTGGTGCTGTTGTTGCTGGCGGTCTATGGACTGCACCGGTACCTGATGCTGTATCTATATTACAAATATAAACACCGGGCAGGTTCCGCGAAAGCCGCGTCCCTCCGGTCTCCGTATCCGGTCGTTACCGTTCAGTTGCCCATATACAACGAGCGGTATGTAGTAGAGCGGCTTATCGATGCCGTCTGCGCGATGGACTATCCACCGGATCGGCTAGAGATTCAGGTGCTTGACGATTCGACCGACGAGACCGCCGATATAACGCGGCGATGCGTTGCCCGGCGGCGGGAGCAAGGGGTGGACATCCGCTATCTGCATCGGCCCCGGCGTACGGGATTTAAGGCGGGCGCGTTGCGCGAAGGAATGATGCATGCACGCGGAGAGTTTATCGCCATCTTTGACGCCGACTTTATCCCGCCGTCGGACATCCTGCTCCGAACGCTTCCCGGTTTTTCGGATCCGCAGGTGGGCATGATACAAACCCGCTGGGGCTATCTCAACCGCGAGTATTCGTTGCTGACACAGGTGCAGGCGATCATGCTGGATGGCCATTTCGTCATGGAACACGGCGCGCGGTCACGGTCGGGGCGTTTTTTCAATTTTAACGGGACCGCGGGGGTCTGGAGAAGATCGAGCATCGATTCGGCCGGCGGTTGGCAACACGATACGCTTACCGAAGACCTCGATCTTAGCTACCGCGCCCAACTGGCCGGGCAGAAGTTTGTCTTTCTGGAGGACGCCGTTTCTCCCTCCGAACTTCCGGTCGAGATGAACGCCTTCAAATCGCAACAACGCCGATGGGCCAAAGGTTCGATACAGACCGCCCGAAAACTGTTGCCGACCATACTCCGCAGTCGTATGCCGTTCCGGGCAAAACTCGAAGCCATGTTCCACCTGACCAACAATATGGCCTATGTGCTCATGCTGATGCTATCGCTGCTTATGTTTCCCTCCATCGTCATCCGGGTGCAGGCAGGGTGGATGAGTTCGTTCTGGATCGATCTGCCTTTTCTGCTAGCCGCTACCGTGTCGGTTTCTCTATTTTATCTATGCGCCGAACGCGAGGTAGACCGCGGCGTCTGGAAACGGAGAATTTTTTATCTGCCTTGTCTGATGGCCGTGGGGATCGGCATCTGTGTCAACAATACGCGCGCGGTGGCCGAGGCGCTCCTCGGTCAATGGACCGAATTCGAACGCACCCCCAAGTACGGCATCCGTGACAAAAAAGATCGGTGGCAATGGATGCGCTATCGGGGGCCGAAAACTTTTTTACCCGTTCTCGAACTGCTTTTTGCCTTTCACTTTGGTTTACTGGTCTACTATACCGCCGTAAACCGAATTTACAGTTCGATTCCGTTTCTGTGTCTGTTTTTCTTTGGGTTTCTCTATGTGGGTCTGTATTCGGTATGGCCTGCGGCAAACCGGAGCGTTCGGTAGAGAAAACAGGTCGGTTTCGGAGCGCGCCGCACCTTGGGGTTACAGGAGAAGACAACGATGTCGGAACAATCCGTTTCGGGCGTAAAGATCACACGGGTCGAGACCCTGCCGGTCAGTGGGCTTATTTTTGTGCGCATCCATACCGATGCCGGGTTTACGGGTCTGGGCGAGATG
>VGJU01000281.1 GCA_016867335.1 Candidatus Zixiibacteriota bacterium
CCGGCAAGATAGTACCCGCCGTCGGAAGCCGGTCCGAGTACCACATCGCATGTGTCGAGCCGGTCGAACGCAGTGCGGATAAGCGCGGGTGGCAGGATGGGGCTGTCGCTTCCGATAACGGCTACACGCTGCGCACCGAGTCCGAAGGCGGTATCGAACGCGGCACGCAGGCGTTGTCCGAGCGAAGCGCCGGTCTGTTCAAACCACACGATGTCGGGGGTATCGACAAGGGTTTGGAGCGCATCAAGCGCATCGGCGGGGGCATAGGCCATCATACGGCGGATACCGTCTACCCGTCCGGTCAGCACCATCGTATCGAGCAGAAACGCACGGTACAGATCCGCGGCCTCCTGCGGCGACAGAAAAGGCGTCAGCCGGGTTTTGACTGCGCCGGGCTCGGGGTATTTGACAAACACGACAAGGGCACGCAAAAGACGGTCCTCCGGAACACCCGCTATCCGAAGGTCCGGTCGAACAGCCCCCGGATGGCCTGTCTGCCGTTTTCTTCCAACAGTCGTGTGCCGGTCCCTGTAAAATGGATATGCCCGATGACCGGTTCGCTGCCGGCCGAACAGACGGTCCATTCGTTCTGGTCCCACCGAAACCAACCGTTGCGCATCTGATCGAATACAAACAGCCGTTTGTTGCACAGTTTGGCAAACTCTGCGCCCCAACCCGTCCCGCCCTTTACCGTCCGGTCGGGCAGGATTTCGCCCACAACATAGATTTCCTGTCCGTTGTTGACCTGATACCAGATGCTCTGGAGGATTTTGCGGATGGCCTGTCCGTCGGTATAACGGCGGTTCATGAGCCGCGAGACGTATTCGAGACTGACGTCTCCGCCACGTAGTTCTTCGTGGTTGAGCACACGCAGCCCCCGCTGACGGACAATCGGATGCCCCTCGAAGGTAAAGTTGACCTCTTCGATGCCGTATCGTTCGGCGTTTGCGCCAAACTCCGCTTCGGCTCCTTTGGCGCCGCCGCTAAAAAGGATAAAATCTTCTCTGTCCATGATCGGGTTTCCTAAAGGTGGAGGGGTTAAAGTTGAACAAAACAGCGGGTGCAAAACTTGTAGCAAGACAGCAAGACCCAAAGAAGCGGCTCTCTATCGCTCGATCCAGCGAATATAGGCTACGACAGCGTAGTGTCCAGCGTAAAGTGAGGGGATGCGGATGACTTGAAGGTTCTATGCTCGGTATATATGGGTTTTGCTTATCGGACGGCAGGCAAGTCGGAAGGTAGGACAAAGGTTCCGCGAATCCAGCATACGCCCAGCCGGGGCGTGGCGTTACGGGGTGCGGCATCGTCGGTGTAATTGACCACAAAGATGCGTCCGTCCGGCAACTCGACCCATCCCGAATACCCTTGATCGAGACCGTCGGGCGAGGCTTCTATTTCGATAATATGATCGAGCAGATATTGGTCCGGAATGCCGTCGCGTTTTGCATCCCAGTTTACGGCACGTCGGGGCCGATCGGGTTCTTCCACTACGACTTCCACTCGCCGCCACAGACTGTATCCGGTCGCATCCGGAGGAATGGCGGGTGTCCATATACCCGGACGAGTATCGGCTCCGGTATGATCCGCCCAGGTCGGTATGCGTTCGTTGCCGAACGAAAGTCCATACAGGCTGGGACGCGTAGGCGACCATGCTTCAGGATAGGTGCGGTCGTCGAGCAGACGGGTGACAAACGCCTGTTGTCCGTCGATGTACACGGTAAGCGCACCGTCACGTCGGATGACGCGGTAGACGTGAAACTGACCGGGCGTTGTATCTGCGCGGGCTTCCGGGTCGTTCGAAAAGACGACATAGTCGGGAAAAAACCGCAATTTGCCTGCAAACGGGATCGAGAGTGTTGCTGCCCGGCCTTGGTTTTCGTCTACCCTGATTTCTGCGGTAAGATCGATGCTTCCCGCCGCCGAGGAAGGCGGTGTAAAAAAATACCGGGTAAACTGTCCAAGGCTGCCGTCGTTGTCGATATGGAGTGCGCCATCGCGCAACCCTACCGACCGGCTGTCGTTGGCATGAACGCCGATCGCGGCAGGGGGTGTGTCGTCTTCGGGATCGCCGACCCACGCCCATAACGCGGCCCGGTCCACGCCGGACCGAAAGGTAAGAAAAACCCGTCCGTCGGACAGACGGCGCGCGCAGGTACGTCCGGTAACGGGAAAGGGCAGGGGAAGTATCTTCCATGTTTTGCCCTGATCCGACGAATAGGCTTTGACGCCCGGAAACCCGTCGCCGCGTGCTTCGCGCGCATACAGGAGCAGGCGACCATCCTCCAGAGGGACGATAGAGGCTTCGCTGAGACTATGTCCGTATTCGGAGAATGCCTGAAGCGAGCTGTGGAGCGACCATGTGCGGCCTTCGTCGGTGGATCGGTAACATTCGAGTTGCTCCCCGTGGTCCATTTCCCATGCTTTTCCTTCGGACCAACTCGCTACGACCAGCCATGCACCGTCTGTCATTTGGGTTATGTGGCTGGCGACGATAGCGGGGAGTCCTCCTACGGCGCGGGTGTCGAGCGTCCGGTGTTCGTTCCATGTATGTCCGCCGTCACGGCTTCGATAAAAGTGAATAACACCGACGGGATCGTGTAGGTCGCACGAGGCCAGCAGCGAGGCGTCCTTGAGTATCTGGAGACGCGGACAGTTGACATTCGAAGGGTGTATGGGGCGGGTATCACCCCATGTCACACCCAAATCGTCCGATCGGCGAAGAAACATGCCGCCACCACCGCCGTGTCCTTTGCCGTCGCAATACACACACAATAGGGTTCGTTGACCGATATGGACCACATCCGGAAAACCGAGCCATCGTTCCGGGGTGCGAAGAACGGTCGTATGACGGTCCGGACGACGCCAGAGCGACCGCATGGTCTGAAAAACAAACCCGGCATCCGGTTTTACGGTGCGGGGGTGTCCCACTTGTGGGTGCAGCCGTTTGCCCTGTGTGTCGGCGTCGGAGAAGATGGCGAGTTCCGGGATACCTGCCGCACCGGGATGCTGTTCGATACGCAGGGTATCGGGAATGGCGTCCGTATAAGGAAAGACGGCTTTTTCGACGAGCAAAAGCCAGTCTTTGTCGCCTTGTAGCCGTGTCCACAGGGTCGTATACCGGTCACAGAGGTTTATTTCGATCCGGAAATGACAGGGTGTGTGGGGGCGTAAAGTGGGGCCGAAATGGTCGATAAAACCGTCGTGCGCCCATGCGACAAGCAACGCGCCGCCGTCCGGTCCGTGTTCGGAGTCCGCCAGTCCGAAGCAAAGCAAAGGGATCAGGTCGGCTACGGACGATTTTGCCAGCGTGACCGTCTGTATGCCTTGTGGTTTTCCATCTGAAAACGGACCGGGTGATTCTACCTCGAAGACCGCGTAGAGTACCGGGGCGACGTTGTCGAGTATCAAGGGGAAATCGCGGACGCGCATTTTTTCTTTGGGTGCATACGGAAAGCCGGGAACGGAACACGAAAAGAGCATACGGTTTCTTTCAGGCGATTTTTTCGAGTTTGGTCAGACGTCCGCCGATCAGCCATTCGGAAACGTAGAGGTTGCCCTGCGCGTCGGAGGCGAGACCGTGCGGGCTGTTGAAAAGACCCGGCACAAGAAGACGACTTGGAATCACGCGCTCCTGTTCATCCCGGTTGTTGGGCCACCCGGCGACGTCGCACACGGACGTGTTGGCGCCAAGGTGTCCGACAAACCGGTCGGAGGCATCGAGTAGGGTAAGCCTTGCCTTGAGTTCGCCGATGACCAGTCTGTCTTCGTGGGTGGCGAATGTGCTCGGCAAGTTCAGATAGTCGTCGCCAAACACGCGGATAAAGCGTCCGTCAAGGTCGTAGACCTGTACACGATGGTTGGCGCGGTCGGCGACATAAAGTTCAGGGGAGGGTTTCCGGGTGTCGATAAACACGCCATGTGGACAGGAAAATCTTCCTGCGCCCTCGGTTCCGTCGAGACGCCCGATATAGTGGCCGGTCCGGGTGTAGCGGTGGACGTAGTTCTGCCCGTAGCCGTCGGCCACGAAAATGTCACCATTGGCACCCCAGCCTTCTTCGGCGACGGCCACCGCCGTGACGGCACATCGACTGTCTCGGTATTCCGGCAGGTCGGGCAATGCAAGTTCCATGAGCACGTGGCCGTCCAGTGTGGTCTTGATGACCCGACCGGAGCGGGTAGGGCTGTCGGACGGGTATTCGTAACCGAGTGACGGCAGGCGTTTCGATCCGTTGTCGGTGAGCCACAGCCGTTCTTCTCCGTTTTCCCGCACCCGCAGGATGTGGTGAACTTCGGCAAGGTCGGTGCGCCATGAGCCGGTCAACCGTCCTTTGGCGTCGAAACTCAGCACAACCGGCTCGCCCGGATGCGTCGTCAGCACGTCACCCGCATCCGTCACGACGATGCCGGGATGACACCACCCGGTGCGGGCGGTTTCGGTGTCGGGAAATGTGGCCCAGCGGTCGATCCATCGGTAGCGATGGGGGCCGGCGTGTACTTCCATAGAAAAACCCCTTTCTTATTTTGGCGGGCGAAAGCGCTCTGCATGCGGCTCGATAATTGGCCCCCACTGCGGTCCCTGTCCGCAGAAGTTGCCGCCCGATGACATCCGCTAAAATCTTCCCTCCGGCGCAAACCGAGGCGGTATCGGTTGTATGATGCGGCGCTGTTCGTCGGTCAGGCTTTCAAGCAGTTCGCGGCTGGGGACGTAATGAAAACGGCTTCGGATAAACCCCGGTGAATAGCGGTACACGGTAATGCAGCGATGGCC
>VGJU01000282.1 GCA_016867335.1 Candidatus Zixiibacteriota bacterium
GAATTCGTCTACTTCGCTTCCCACCGCCGCAACGACACCGGTCGGTTCATGTCCGATCACAAGTGGGGCTTTGCGGCGTATATACCACGGGGCGACGTCCCCGCTGCAAATCCCGCATCGGCGCATGTGGACCAGCGCGTCACGCGGCCCGATATCCGGAACGGGGATATCTTCGATTCGAATGTCGTCGATGTCGTAAACCTTGACGGCCTTCATGGGTTGATGTTCCAAAAAGAGTAGGTCTCGTTTGCCCTGTTATCGGCAATGTAAAACCCGATACCGTCTACGGCAATGACTTTCCGCGCGCCGTCCCGCGTGAAGACAGTTTCCCTATCCGTATCCGCAATACATCCGAATCTCGGTGGATTTTTTCGCGTGCGATTTCGAACCTCAGCAATGGTATTTTCAGGGCATGACGCCAAACCATCCGCGCCGCGCCATCCATTTGGCCGTTTCCAACACGGGAACCACCGTAGACGCCAAAAGGACGATAAGCCCCAAGTCCTTCAGGGTCAACGCAAACGAGCCAAAGAGAGGGTGAAAGAAGGGCACATATACGATGGCGGCGAGCAGAAGCAATTCCCATGCAACGGCCAGATTGAGCCAGCGGTTGGCAAAAGGACGACGAAAAACCGACTGTCGGTCCGATCGAAAGTTGTATGCCTTGAAAAACTCTATCAGCACGATCAGTACAAAAGTCATGGCCATGGCTTCCTGAAGCGTGATACCGGTCTGCAAGGCCAGCTCGAAAAAAGTCAGACTCACGGCAGCCAGCCAACATCCGCCCACCACCATCAGAATAACCACCGGACGGGTAAAGATACCGGTATGCGGGTTGCGCGGCGGGGGCCGCATCAGGTCTTTTTCCGGTGGGTCTACGGAAAGCGCCAGCGCAGGCAATCCGTCGGTAGCAAGATTGATATAGAGAATCTGGGTTACACTCAAGGGTAGCGGAAGTCCCAGCAACATGGAGCAGGCCATCAGGAGAATCTCGCCGATATTGGCTGAAAGCAGTTACATCAGGTGTTTTTTTATGTTGCTGAAAATCCCGCGTCCCTCTTCTACGGCGGCCACGATCGACGCAAAATTGTCGTCGGTAAGCGAAACAGCGGCGGCCTCCTTGCTTACGTCCGTTCCGGTGATGCCCATGGCGATGCCGATATCGGCTTTTTTAAGCGCCGGTGCGTCGTTTACCCCGTCGCCGGTCATGGCGGCGATATGGCCCCTTTTCTGCAACGCGGCCACTACGCGCAGTTTGTGGGTCGGAGATACACGGGCATATACCTCGATATGTTCGACTTCGCGCTCGAACTCGGTCTCGTTCATGGTTTCAAGTTCGGGACCGGTGACGACGCGTCCCGTTTTGAGAAGCCCTAACTCGCTTGCTACGCCGCTCGCGGTGAGCGGATGATCGCCTGTAATCATGGCCAGCTTTATGCCGGCGCTTTCGCATGTCGCCGCCGCCTCCTTGACTTCCGGACGGGGCGGGTCGATCATGCCCGCCATGCCAAGAAACGTCATGCCGGTTTCCGCGTTTTCAAGCGTAGCGTCCGGTTTGCAGGCCACAGCCAGCACCCGCAACGCATCGCTCGCCATCTGACGCGACGCGCCCAGCAGCATCTCCCGTGCTTCGGCATCAAGGGCGATTTCTCCGCCAGGTGTCCGTTGCCGCGCGCAACCGGCTAAAATCACCTCGGGTGCGCCTTTGGAGTAAGCGACCACCCCGTCTGCACAGGTATGGAGCGTGGTCATTCGCTTGGTTTCGGAAGTAAACGGAATCTCGTCTGTCCTTGGGAAGTCGGCTTCCAGTGCGGATTTGTGCAAACCGGTCTTGGCGGCGACCACCACGAGCGCCCCTTCGGTCGGGTCGCCCTTGATGCGCCATCGCCCCTCACCGTCGTCGCGGACGATGACGGCATCCGAAGAAAAAACAGCCCCCCTGCAAAAACTCAGCAAAACGTCGTCCGGTTCGAACACTACCCCCCCGTTCAAAAACTGGCCGGTCTGCTCATAGCCCGTTCCCGTCACATCGATGGTTTGTCCGGCTACGAAAACCCTTCGAACGGTCATTTCGTCTTTGGTAAGCGTGCCCGTCTTGTCGGTGCAGATGACGGACGTGCTGCCGAGCGTCTCGACCGCAGGCAGACGCCGTACAAGGGCATGACGCCGGACCATGCGCTAGACCCCCATGGCAAGCGATATGGTCACGACCGCCGGTAATGCTTCGGGCACGACAGCCACAGCCAGCGCGATGCCGAACAGCAACATTTCGCCCAGCGGCTGTCCTCGGATCAAGGCGACAAGGACAATTATCGCCACGATGATAAGCGCCATACGGCCGAGCGAATACCCCACGCAATCGAGGTTTTTCTGCAACGGCGTTTTTTCGGTTTCCACGGTCTGAAGCAGACGGGCTATTTTTCCAAATTCGGTTTCCATCCCCGTTGAGGCGACCACACCGCTTCCTCGTCCATAGGTCGCCGCAGTAACCATATAGGCCATGTTGTTGCTGTCGCCGACGGGCAAGTCGTGGTCGGGCAGTGCCAAAACATTTTTTTCCACCGGAACCGATTCGTCGGTAAGCGCTGCCTCGTAGGTTCTAAGGTTGACCGCCTCGACCAGTCTTAGATCCGCCGGAATTTTATCCCCTGCCCGCACCCGCAACGCATCGCCGGGGAAGAGGTCGCGCGCGGGTATTTCGTATTCTTCGCCGTTGCGTAAAACCGTCGCCGTGGGTGCAGACATCCGCTTTAGCGCTTCTATGGCGCGCTCTGCCCGGTATTCCTGCACAAAACCGAGAACAACGGCAAACAGCACGATAAACGCAATGACGACGGTCTCGGTGCTGTGTCCGAGAAAAAAGGAAAGCGTCGTCGCCGCCAGCAAAATGACGGTCAGCACGTTTTTGAACTGGTCCGTCAGGATCGCCCAAGGCGAAAAACGCTGTGCCGTTTGCAGTCCGTTGGGTCCATGCTGCGCCAGTCGCTGGGCCGCCTCATCCGGCGCAAGCCCCGAAAACGAGGAAGAAAGCGTCTCTATAGCCGTCGCCGGGGTCAGGGCATGCCAGCGGGTAGCAGGATGCGTCATCGCCACCTTCTCCATGTGATCTTTCTCACATATGTGGGGTCAGCCGCCGGCCCGGACGGTCTTGATACACAAGGCTCCCGGCACTTCGGCGTCTTGGCCGGTAAATGTAAGTTGGCCGATTGCGGGGTCGATCCGAAAAACGACGACCCGGTTGCTTCGTGTGTTCGCCGCCAACACGAACGTTGCCGTGGGGTCGATGGCAAGATTCCACGGAAAATCGCCCTCCGAAGAAACGTGCTCCCGCAACGTAAGACAAAACGTAGCCGGGTCGATGTCAAACATGACGATCGAGTTGTGGCCTCGGTTGGTTCCGTAGAGATACCGTCCGTTGGGATGGACCAGAATATCGGCGCAGTAGTTGGTGTCCGTAAAACTAGGCGGTATGGTGGGGACGGTCTCGATCGTGGTCAGTATGCCCGATGCGGCGTCATAGGAGTAGCCCGTGATCGTGCTGTCAAGTTCGTTGATGACGTATCCGATACGGAGATTGGGATGAAAGGTGAAATGACGCGGTCCCGCACCCGGATGCAGCGACGCCGACGGCGGATCGTGGGGAATAAGCCGCCCCGGCTCGACATCCAGTCGGTACACCATGATTTTGTCGATACCCAGATCGGCGGAGAGCGCAAAACGTCCCGTCGGGTCGGGCAGGATACAGTGGACATACGGGGCCGTCTGGCGCTCGTGAACGCTCGAACCGGTATGTTGCACATGGTCCGTGGCCGGCCCCAGTGAGCCGTCTTCCCGAATGGGAAGAATCGCTACCGTGCCGGAACTGTAGCTGCCTACCAGTACATGGCGGTTCTGAGAGTCGAGACTGACGTAACAGGGCAAAACGCCGTGCGCCGACTGCTCGTTAAGAAAAGTCAACGCACCCGTACCCTTATCGACGGAAAAGGCGCACACCGTTCCGCCCGGCAGGTCTTCAAACGAAGGAACGGTGTTGGCCGCATAAAGACACCGACCCGAAGGGTCCAGCGTAAAATAAAACGGACTGCCTGCTTCCTGAGACTTGGCGACAAAGGTCAGGGCCCCGGTGACCGGGTCCATATGGTATTGAAAAATACCTCCGGTCTGGTTGTCACTCCAATTGCCGACATAGACGCGAATTTCCGACTGAGAAGAAGACATGACAACCCCCTTAGGAAATTTGAAGGATAAAGGGTAAAACGTAAACGTCGTCTTTACCGCGGATCGCCGAAGTCGGGAATTTCGAGCAATGTGCCTCCGGCCATCGCGGAGTCGTGGGCGATCACGCCGGGTACGGCGTAGCGGGCGGCTTCCCACACATTGTTGGGCGGTGTCTCGCCGGATATACACGCGCGGACAAAATCGTCCACGAGAAACTGGTGCGCACCGGCGTGTCCGTTGGGAAGCCCGATAAACTCTCTTGGCAGCCGTTCCACGGGATGCACCGCCGAGACGCCGAAATGGGTGCCGTCGGATGCGGTAACCCGGTCCATGTCTTCACCGCCATCCTGACGTGCCGGGCGGCCCTCGCAGGCAAGCAACGCATCCAGCCGCTCCTTGCTCCGGGCGTCTTTGGTCAGCCACACCGCCCCTGCCTCGTTGTGCTCGAAACTGCCTTCTGTGCCAAACAGGGTCATACGTACGGTCCCCGGATGACCAACACGACGGAACTCGTTGATCCGACAGATGCTTCCATCCGAC
>VGJU01000283.1 GCA_016867335.1 Candidatus Zixiibacteriota bacterium
CGTTCGATCGGCGGGTTGTGGGTCGTGGGAGAGGGAACGGGTGAGATGCCGGACGGCGGAACCGCGACGACGATGATTACTTTGGGCTACGATCCAGCAAAACAACGGTTCGTCGGGACGTTTATCGGTTCCATGATGTCGTGCATGTGGGTATATGAGGGCGCGCTGGATCGTGTCTCCAACACGCTGACGCTCGACTGCGACGGTCCCGACTTTTCTACACCGGGAAAAACAGCCCAATACCGTGATGTGATCGAACTCAAAAATGCCGACCACCGGATTCTCACTTCGCATATATTAGGCGAAGACGGGAAATGGAACTGCTTTATGACGGCACACTACAGACGAGTAAAAGAAGTTTGAAGGGTGAACCCCCACCTGATGGACGCTCGCGCTAATGGGTTTCCTCATGCACACGAAAGGGTCTTGAACATGTCGGGAGAGGAAAAAGCGTTTATCAAGGCTGCCAAGACCGGTGAGGTGGCGCGTTTGAAAACGCTGTTCGAATCGAACACCCATCTGCTTCACGCGCGCGACACGGACGACTCCACGGCGCTTCACTGCGCGGCATGGAAAGGACACCTGTCGGCGGTAACTTTTCTACTTGATGCGGGCGCCGACGTCAACGCCCGCAACCAAAACGATCATTGGGGCGATACACCGCTTCATGCGGCGGCTCACGCCAATCAGGCCGCCATCGTGAAAAAGCTCATTGATCACGGTGCCGACCTACATGCCCTTGATATGCATGGCAAAACGCCGCTGCATCATACCACGTTCCACAAAGCCACCGCAGCAGCGAGGGCACTGCGCGAACAGGGCGGGACCGAATGATCCTTCCGAAGCCGGGGATTGCCCATGGAGCATGAGGTCATACGGAAAAGATTTGCCAAAGCGCTCGATACACTTGTCGAACGGATAAAACAGGACCGGTCCGTGTTGGCGGCGGTTCTCTGTGGGAGCCTGTCGTACGATACCGTATGGGACCGATCGAACATCGACCTTGCACTGGTGACGATCGACGACAAAAGGTGGATAAATCGGGGGTTGCCTTGTATGTGGACGGGATCAACGTCCATACATTTCTTTTGCCGCGCGAGACGTTTCGAAGAACGGTAGAAGGCGCGATCCATAACTCTTTTTCCCATTCTCTGCTGGCAAAAGGAACCCTGCTTTATACACACGATCCGACCATAGGTGGATGGTTCGATCGGTTGCGGGTTCTCGGAGACCGCGACACCCAAATCAAGCTTTTGGGCGCGGCGACGGACGTCTTACCGGCGGTCTACAAGGCCCACAAGTGGATGGTTACACGAGGTGATCTCGATTACACGGCGCTGTGGATACTCTATGCCGCCACGCCGCTGGCCCGTATGGAAGTGATCAGCGCGGGATCGATCGCCGACCGCGAAGTCATTCCGCAAGCGTCAACCCTCAACCCGGCCTTTTTCAAAATCATCTACAACGAACTGCTCAATACCGTGAAAACGCCGGAGCGGGTACAAACTGCTTTAGACGCCGTAGACTCCTACCTCGCACACCGGTCGGCCTCGCTGTTTGCTCCGGTATTCGACTATCTGCGCGAAGCCGGCGAAGCACGGTCCTGTACCGAAATCGAAGACCATTTCAAGCGCCACTTCGATATCGAAAATATAACTACCGCGTGTGAATACCTCGCGGATCAAGGGCTGATCGGAAAAGCTGCGACCCCCGTCCATCTTACCAAGAAAAGCAACATAGAGATGCAGGAACTCGCCTTTTTCTATACGGGAGAGCCGACGGGTCGGGAAAACAGGAAAGAAATATCAACTACCCCGTAGCAAGCAACGGGGTTTGTAGTTCAACACCAAAGGCGTTGTCCACGATGGGCCGGTTGATAGCGGCCCTGCGGATGTTCTCCGCAGCGATGTTGTCGGCAAGTCCAGCGTGACCGCACGACACACAGAGGAATTGCGCTTGAGAAGGCGTAGGAAGAAGTTTCAGGGAGATAGTAAGTTTCATATCCATAGCATACAAAACAGGTTGTTATTTGTCAGTGGGTTTCTCGCTGTCAACCCTTTATGGCATTCCTCCCCACAGCAAGCTGATGGGGTTTCCATCCCACTGGAGAAGAAATGAATCTCCTTTTTATCGGCAATAGTTTTACGGCGCGAAACGATCTTCCCCATCTTGTCGGACAACTGGCACAAGCCTGTGGTCAGTCGGTGCAACATAGTCTGATATGGGCCGGAGGCGCATCACTGCGTATGCACTGGAATAAAGGGGATGCGCAAAAGGCTATCCAACAGACCCGCTATGACTATGTAGTGCTTCAGGAACAAAGTACGTTGGCGATCAAAAATCCGGAACGGATGCACGAAAATATCAGGCTTTTCGATTCGGTTATCAAAGCCTCCGGAGCAAAGACCGCGCTGTACCTGACCTGGGCGCGGCAGAATGCACCGGAAACCCAGCGTTTGATCACGGACGCCTATGTAGCTATCGGAAAAATGCTCGACGCGACCCTTTTTCCCGTCGGAATGGCCTGGGAACGTTTTCTCCTCACCTATCCTTCCCTGCCCCTACATGACAAAGACCAGAGTCATCCCACCCCCGCAGGTTCTTATCTGGCAGCCTGCGTTATGCTGGCTTGTCTGTTTGACCAAAACCCAACAGGTGTACCCGGCAAGGTCAAAGGGCTTCTACCTGAAGAAATCGAAAGATTGCAGAAAACCGCATGGGGAACCGTATCTTCTTTGCCACACGTCGTTCCATAAGGAAACCGGACTTTGACCGCTTATCCGGCTGATGGTAAAAAAATAGAGGCGAATGTCAGGGTCTCACCGCGCACGACTGTCACCGTCCAAGGCGCGCGCGTCCACAACCTCAAAAATATATCGGTGGAAATCCCACCCGACCGGCTCGTGGTCGTCACCGGACTTTCGGGTTCCGGAAAGTCGAGTTTGGCGTTTGACACCATTCACGCCGAAGGACAGCGTCGGTATATGGAGTCGCTGTCTTCCTACGCCAGACGGTTTGTCGCGCAGGCGACCCGACCCGATGTGGATTATGTCTTCGGGTTGTCGCCGGTGATCTCGATAGAATAGAAGACCGTCGCCAACAACCCGCGTTCGACCGTCGGAACCATGACCGACGTAGCAAGCTATCTCAACCTGCTATTTGCCACGATCGGCGATGCGCGCTGTCCGCGCACTAGCGAACCGGTTCCTCTTCTTACGTCGAGCCAGATACTCGAAGCGATCCTGTCTCTTCCCGAAAACGCCGAAATCGAACTGCGCGCGCCCGTGTTCAAAGTATATGGCGAAGACCTCGATTTCGTATTTACCGAGATACGGAAAAAAGGTTGCCGCCAAATGATCGTAGACGGCATGGAGGTATACCTTTCAACACAGGTCTCTCTATACGAGACCGAGGTGCGCGATATGGACGCCGTGGTGGACCGGCTTGTCGTGGGACGCCAGCACGAAAAAGCCATCCGCTCCGCCATCGCCGCCACACTTCTTGTAGGCGACGGACTGATTCAGGTGCATGTCGTAAAGGGGGCGAACCGCCAACAAACGGAACGGTTCTACGGGATGTGCAGTCCGACGCATCATTTTGTCTACGGAGACATTCTTCCGGAATACTTTATGTTCAACAACCCGGAAAGCGCCTGCCGGACGTGCGGCGGTCTTGGCGTTCACAAACTTACCCACCCCGAATTGCTGGTTCCCGACCCCCGGCGAAGCATACGCGGTGGTTGTTTTGTCCGCGAGGCGTTTAACTACAACCCGGATACATGGGACGGCAGGATGATGTACAGTCTTGCGCAGGCGGTCGGTTTTTCGCTCGATGCGCCCTATGAATCGCTTTCCGACACGGCAAGAGAGGCCCTCCTGTACGGGATCGTACACAAGATTCCGCTTGTCGCGCCGCCGGAGGCAAAGGAAAAACGGAGCGACTGGGAAGGCAAGGAATTGGGATTCAACGGCATCGCCCGCCGTATCGAACGCCACTATCGCCGCTATCGTCAGCGCGGAGAAGCCAACTCGGGTATGGAGGCTTGGCTCGACCGGGTGATGGTGGAACATGTCTGCCCGGACTGCAACGGCGCGCGCGTCCGCGCTACCCGTCTGCTGTTTACGGTGGCAGGAAAAACCCTGTACGAGATCGGGGAACTCAACTTTGACGAATTGTATGTCTTTCTCGGAACCGTCGAACCCACTGGGCGTGGGGCCGACGCAGGACGGCAGGTGCTTGCCGAAATCCGGGGAAGACTCGAACTGCTGCTGGGTATCGGTCTCGACTATCTCAATTTCAACCGTCGGGCCGCCACGCTTTCAGGTGGCGAGTCACAGCGCATCCGTTTGTCCTCGCAGATCGGGTCGGGGTTGATGGGGATGCTCTATGTGCTCGACGAACCGAGTATCGGGCTGCATCCCAAAGACAACGTCAAGATGATCGCTACGCTCAAAAACCTACGTGACATCGGCAACACGGTCATTGTCGTCAAACACGACGAAGACACGATTCGTGCCGCCGATCATCTTGTCGAGATGGGGCCCGGCCCCGGCATACACGGCGGCAACGTGGTGGTACAGGGAGGTCTCGCCGATCTGCTGGCGTGTGAGACGTCACCGAAACGGCAGTTTCTGTCGGGAAACCGTACGATACCCATCCCAAAACACCGACGAAAAGGGAATGGCAAGACCCTCACGGTACGGGGGGCAAGAGAAAACAACCTCAAGTCGATAGACGTGGCGATCCC
>VGJU01000284.1 GCA_016867335.1 Candidatus Zixiibacteriota bacterium
ATCCCCAAGGAATCGACCCAGACACGGTTTACCAGATGGAGAATTCCGAAACCGGGGAAACGCAAAAACGCCCCGGGCACACCCTGCTTCAAGACGGCCTTACCTTTGAGATTCCGCAACGAAGCGGTACGATATGGTTTTACCGGAAAGCGGTCGCGGATAGCTTATAGGCTGTACACGATCATAGTCCCTGTTGGCTCGAAAACACGTCTGTTTTTTCGGAGAGACGCCTATGTCAGATATCGCCGCTTATGCGCAATCCATCCGAGAGGAGGGGTTTTGCATCCTTCGCAACCATTTTCCGAAAGAGGCGATAGCAGCCTGTCGTATCGCCTTTGCGCCGATTCTTTCTTCCTATGTCGCCAACCTCCAGGAACCACCCAACCGGGGTCCAAACCGTCACTATATCCCGCTACCCCTTGTGCCGCCGTTTTATCACCCGGCGTTTTTTGACGACGATATCATCCACGCCGTGCTGGAAACGCTGTTGGGGCAAAACTACGCAATGGTGCAGTATGCGACCGACACTCCGCTCAAGGGTTTGGTCTATCAGGATGTTCACACCGATTTGCCGCCCTTGTTTTACGAGGAATCGGACCATCTTCACCCCGCGCATGTCATTGCGATAAATTTTCCGTTTCTCGACGTTACCCCTGAACGCGGACCATTCGAGATGGCGCGTGCCACGCATTTTCTCCCACGGTCCGAAGCACTGCGCCGGGTGAAGGCAAACGATGTGTCCTTCGAACCGCTGCTTATGAGTGCGGGCGACGTTCTTATCCGGGATCCACGCTGTCTGCACCGGGGTACGCCCAACACCACCGATACCCCCAGAGGTGTAGTCGTAATGGGTATGCAGCGGTCGTGGATGTGGCGCGGCGAAGAACTTCTCGATCAGAATCCGATTACACAAACGGTTTGGGACGGTCTGTCGGAACGCGAAAAACGCTGTCTGAGACATTTTCGACACCGACATCTCCGCTAATATCCCCTTGCCCCATTACCCAAATGCGGTTATGTTGTAGGGGCTTCCCAAAATTGTCGGTATGGGGTTGTCTTTTCACCCTTTAACTTTCACCTTTCAACCTTCTGTTTTATCCGTCGTTATGGAGAGGCAAATGTCACGTACGGCAGTATCTTCCGAGAAATCAAAACTTCGTAAAACGGGAAATGGGGCGGACACGTCTACAGACGAAATTCCGGTCGCACAAAGCATCGACGAGCTTAACACCCTGTTGCGCAAAACGGGGCCGGCCGTGGACAACGAACGGTTCTGGCAGACGGTGCGCGCACAGTTTGCCCTTCGTTCCGATTCCGGAAATCTGTACACCAACAATGGGACGATCGGCATTCAGCCGCATCTTGTTCTACAATCCCAGTTGGACGTCATTCGGCGTTCTGAAGTCGATCCTTGGTCGCCGTGGCCGTCGTACTGTCCCTCCCCACAGGAAGCGCGCCCCAAACTCGCGGCGCTGCTCAACGTCGATGCTTCGGAAATCGCCTTTACCCGCAATTCCACCGAAAGCATGAACATCGTGGCAATAGGACTTGTCCTCGACCCCAAAGACGAAATTCTGACGACGACGCACGAACATCACGGCGGCTGGTCCTGCTGGCAAAACCGGAACGAACAGTTCGGAAACCCTATTCGGAAGATGGACCTGTACGATCCGCCTCAGGACGAAGACGAGTTGGTACGTCTTTTCGAGGCGGCGATACGCCCCGAAACCAAAGTACTCAGTTTTTGCCACGTCACCTGCTCGACCACATGGCGGTATCCTGTCGCCAAAATCTGCGCCATGGCGCGTCAGCGAGGGATCATCACCGTGGTGGACGGTGCGCAGTCGGTGGGCATGATCCCGGTGGACATCCGGGAAATCGGCAGCGACTTTTACGTGAGTAGTACGCACAAATGGCTGTTTACCCCTAAAGGTACGGGGTTTTTGCATATTCGCCAAGACATGCAGGACCGGATGCGGGGCGGCTATTTTACCCACGGCGCGCTGCATACCGCCGGTCGGTTTGAAAACCACGCTTCGCAAAGCCCTGCCCCGCTTGTCGGTTTTGCCATGGCTGTCGATTTTCATCAGGCGATCGGAACGACGCTGATCGAAGAGCGGGGCGCGACGATGGCAGGCTATCTGAAAAAAGGGTTGGCCGCGATTCCGGGGGTAAAACTATGGACTCCCATGGCGCCCAACCTGTCCGCCGCCATGGTCTCTTTTTCCATACCCGGCATGAGTTCGGGCGATATCGGAACGCCACTGCGTCAGCGGTACAAGATCGATAGCCGGGGACTGCATGAAGGCGGATATCATGGGCTTCGTCTTTCATGCGCCATCCACAACAGCTACGAAGAAATGAATAAGGTTCTCGAAGCGATTACCGAAATCGCCGACAAAAGGTGTTAGAGGAATCCCCTATGAGCGCATCCGACTCCACGCTAACCGCTATATTGACCCGTCTGCGGCGTGACTACGCAGGCGACGTGGCCTTTCGTATCAAACGCAACGACGCCTATATGGAGTTCTCGGGGGCGGACGTGGTCCACAGGGCCGAAGGTATTGCCGGCCGGCTTTCCGGTCTCGGCGTGCGACCGGGAGACCGGATTGGTTTGCTGTCCGATAATCAGCCCGAATGGGGGATCGGCTATCTCGGCATCGTTGGCTTTGGCATGACCGTCGTCCCTATAGACCGGCTTCTCAAACCCCAGGAATACCGAAATATCCTGACAGATTCCGGAGCGGTCGCCATCCTCGTGTCCGAGACATATCGCCAAGACGTCGAAAGCATTGCCGGTGACATCCCGTCGCTAAAACACATTTTGACACTGGAAACGGTAACGAGTCTCGAAGAAACCGATACCGCGCCGCAATATGTGCCGCAACCCGACGATCTGGCCGCATTGATCTATACATCCGGTACAACGGGGCACCCCAAAGGCGTCATGCTGTCGCATCGGAACATATTTGCCAACGTCGTCAGTTGTAGTCAGGCCATTTCGTATACACGGGGCGACAATTTTCTGTCGGTGCTTCCTCTGCATCATACCTTCGAGTGTACCGCAGGTTTTCTGGCGCCCCTGCACGCGGGCGCAGCAGTAACCTACGCCCCCAGTCTCAAGTCGCGCGACATCATAGATACGATGCGCGAAACCCGGGCTACCATCATGCTCGGCGTTCCCCTCCTCTACGAAAAGATGTACGCCGCCATCTTGCGTGCGGTAAAATCGAAACCCACAGCGGTACAGGCGGTTTTCAACGCCTGTATGGGCGCGGTAAAAATCGGTGAGCCCTTTGGACTCCGACTTGGAAACATCTTGTTTCGCAGTCTGCGTGAAAAAGGCGGATTCGGGAGTATACGGTTTTTCGTATCGGGCGCCGCAACCCTGCCGCCTGAAGTGGCCAAAGGGTTTTCCCGGCTCGGGATAACGGTACTGCAAGGCTACGGTCTTACCGAAGCGTCTCCGGTCGTATCCGTAAACCGTTACGATAGTCCCAAACACGACTCTATCGGCCCCCCCATTCCCGGCGTGGAGATAAAACTGGTAGACGTGGATGCACAGGGCATCGGCGAACTGATCGTTCGCGGGGAAAATGTCATGCAAGGCTACTACAACAACCCCGATGCTACCGCCGAAGTCCTTGTAGACGGGTGGCTCCGCACGGGCGACTCCGGGTGGGTGGACCGCGACGGCCATTATCATATTGCCGGGCGTCTCAAAAATGTCATTGTCACCCGTGCAGGAAAAAATATCTATCCCGAAGAAATAGAAGGCGAATTAGCACTTTCTCCCTACATCGCCGAGGTGGTGGTAGAGGGCGCGATGGACGAAAAGACCGGCGAAGAGTTTGTGCGCGCCATCGTCGTACCGGACCTCGAAACGATCCAGCAAAACGGCATGGCGTCGGACGCTGCGACAGTAGAGACGCTTATTCGCCGTGAAGTCAAAACCCGGTGCGACAACATGGCGGACTACAAACGGGTCAAAGAAATCGAAATCCGCAACGAAGAATTTCCCAAGACATCCACCCGCAAAGTCAAACGGTTTCTCGTAAAGTCCAGCCCACAGGGACCGACCGCATAGACTTTACCGCAGATACGCTCCAGGCCATCAGGTATGCCCTTCCGTAAAAACCGATCTTCCGTCGTTTCGTGGTTTGCCGTCTTTAGAATCGCATCCCGGTTTCAAAATGGACTGCTGATCGCCGTTCTCGTTTGTCTATTTCTGTCTTTTGTACGTCCTTGGGAGCGCGTGCAGGCACGGCGATTTTTTGCGCCCTCCATCCGTGCCCTGCTCGGCAACGGCATCGGCGAGCTTGGCGCAGACGAAACCTATCTGTGGGCCGGGACGGATGCGGGTATAAGCCGGATTGCCCTGAACGACTTCGAATCCGGGGACTGGACGACCTTTACGCCATCGGACGGCGTGGCGGGTGTCAATATCACGGCGATGGCGGTCGGTCAGAGTGCGGTGTGGGTAGCGGCCGGACACGACAGCGCCGCCGGACAGACCGAAGTAAGCGACGGCATCAGCGTGACCCGTGACAAAGGTCAAACGTGGCAAACATTCCGTCCGGAACGGGCGACCGGTCTTGCCAACACCGTTTGGGGACTGGCGATCACGCCGGGTACGGTATGGGCAGCGGCATGGAATGCCTTTGGAAATTTCGACACCGGTCTTCTCCGTACGACGGACAACGGTGTCACTTGGCAACCGGTCGTCGCAAA
>VGJU01000285.1 GCA_016867335.1 Candidatus Zixiibacteriota bacterium
AATACCCACGATAATGACCACGATCAACAGTTCGACGAGAGTGAAACCAGACTGCTGGGAACGGGGCGTTTGCATCTTGATGTCTCCTTGTTGGAAAAATTATGAAAAGAAACGATGGACGATCTGTTGCCTGACTGCCCCCTAAGGATGCAAAGACCGTGCCAGAAATTTTTCTCATGGAGACATTTGCAGGAGGAGGAATCCGAAAAACATCCGGATCACCTTGATAGGCTTATAGTTAATAACACTCTTTCAGAAACGTCAACTCAGGAAATCCCTGAGTTTTCGATCTTGATACACCCGACGCGTAACTTTTGATCGGCAAAAATAGAAACAATCGGACAGTTAAGGCTGACACCCTGACAGGACATGACAGGATGTCGTCAACCCAGCCTGTCAGCGGTAAACGACTGGCAGCCGTAAACGGCAACCTCGTCGGTTGACAGACACTCGGTCTATATATATACTGCGACAAAAGTGTATATCCATCATCATGCCCACGACCGGACCGCTAAAAGGAAATCACAGAGACTATATTACCACACCGGAAGCGGCATCGCTTCGCTTCGACACACCCAACACCTCAATACACCCCCAAACCAAATCCAAAATCTAAAATTCCATGATTTCACCCTCTCTACAAGATCGCTATCGGCAAGAAACAGGGATCGTCTTTCTTACCGGCGTACAGGCGATCGTTCGTTTTCTGATCGAAAAACAACGACGCGACGCCGTGTCCGGAGCACCGATTCTTCGAACGTTTGTCGCAGGATACGAAGGGTCGCCGCTGGGCGGACTGGATCTTGAAATTCGGCGCAACATGAAATTGCTCACCGAAGTCGGCATTTTTGTCCACCAGCCTGCGGTCAACGAAAAAATCGCCGCGGCCTCGGTACATGGCAGCCAGTACAACGGCGATGTAGACGGATTTTGGTATGGCAAGGCGCATGGCGTCAAATGGGCGCTCGACGAATTGAGTCTCGCCAATATCGCGGGAACGGGCGCACACAGCGGCACCGTCTATTTTGCCGGCGACGACCACATGGCCAAAAGTTCCGGCTATCCTGCCAGCAGCGAGTTTTCCTTCCGCGATGCGCGCACGCCCGTCTTTTATCCGTCCTCCGTTTCCGAGATACTCGACTTTGCGCACCATGCGCTGGCTCTGAGCCGCTATTCCGGTCTTGTCTGTGGTCTCAAACTCGTGACGCCGATCTGTGACGGAGCCGAGACGGTTGCCGTACAGCCCGACCACCCCGTCGTCACGCTACCCGACTATCGAGTCGCCGAAAAACCCTATATCAAGACATTTCAGCCGGTGGTCATCGCCACGTCCAGCATCCCGTACGAGGCGGAAATCGGCGACATCCGGTTGGACATCGCGCGGGAATACGCCCGGCTGAATCCGATCAACACCATTTTGAACGGCCAGACGCCCGGTCCTATCGGACTGATCGCCACCGGAAAAAGTCTGCCCGATACCCTGCTGGCGCTGCGTGCGATGCAACTTGACAAACAGGTGCGTCTGCTAAAGATCGGCATGATCTACCCCCTCGATCCGGAAATCGTCCGCACATTTGCCCAAGGGCTGGAAACCGTGGTCGTGATCGAAGAAAAAGGGCCGTTTGTAGAAGCACCCATCGCGCAGGCACTGCTCGGCAGTTCGGTCCGCCAAATCTGGGGCAAACGCGGGCCGGACGGACGACCTTTTGTTCCGGCGCACGGTGAACTGGGGCCGGACTTGCTGGTGCGTCTGCTCGGCCCCGTACTCCGAGCGTCATACCCCGTTCCGTCTATCGACAAACGGTTAAACGGGTTGAAAACGATATCCCGCCGGACCGACGAGGCTTTTCCGCGCCGCGCCGCACATTACTGCCCCGGATGCCCGCACAGCATCTCGGCACGCGCGCCTTCGGGCGAAATCGCAGGTGGTGAAATCGGCTGTTCCTCGCTTGACGCCTATATCCGAGCTGACGGACGCGGCGTCCGCTATATCCCCACGATGGGGATGGGCGGGGCACTGTATAATGGCATCTTCCCGTTTAACGGCAACCAGCATCTTATTCAGAATATCGGAGACGGCACGGTTCTGCACAGCGGTCTGCTTACGCTCTTCAGTTCGATGTCGCACGGCGCCAACATAACCTATAAGATTCTCTGGAACCATGTCGTCGCCATGACCGGCGGTCAAGACATCACCGGACAGCCTTCGCTGGAAGACTTTGTGTCCGTACTCTTTGGGCTGGGTGTCAAAGACGTGGCAGTCGTCAGCCGGTATCCGAAACGCGTTTTGCTTGACCGTGTCCAAGCCAACCTGAAACCCGATCAGCGACTTAGCCTCGAACCACGCGACCGACTGGCCGCCGTGCAGGAAGCGCTGGCTCGTCGTCCCGGTGTCAATGTGCTGATCTACGACCAGGAATGCGCCACCGAGGCCCGTCGCCGCCGCAAACGTCAGGGAACCCCGGTCGAAGAGTACGTCGTCATCCACGAAGACGTATGCGAAGGGTGCGGCGACTGCGGACGCCAGTCGATGTGTCTGGCGCTGTACCCCGCGAACACGCCTTTCGGGCAGAAAACATCGATTCTCCAATCCGCCTGCAATCAGGACGCCTCGTGTCTCAAAGGCGACTGTCCGTCTTTTGTCACCGTAACGCCCCGAAACGGCACAACACTCCAACGTCTCCGGATTCCTTCACTTGCGGAAACCGATATGTCGGAGCCTTTTTCCAAAGCCCGAATCGACGGCACGTATGCCATACACATCATCGGCGTCGGTGGAACCGGGGTGGTGACCGTGGCGCATCTGCTCGGATTTGCCGCCCTGTTCGAAAACGTCAAAGTCAACGAACTCAACCGGACCGGATTGGCGCAAAAAGGTGGCCCGGTCGAATCCCCCGTCATCCTCGGCGATCCCGACATGCCGCTTTCCAGCTATATTCCCGCCGGAACGTGCGACCTGTATCTGGCGGCGGACATCGTTGGGGCGGTCAATCCGGCCAATCTTCAGGTCGCTGCGCCGGACCGAACGGTGGCGATCGTAAGCCGCTCCGCCATACCGACGGCGGAAATGGTCTACAACCCTCAGATGCCGCACGCGGACATCGACCACATGGAGCGCGTCATAAACACCTGTACCCGCGCCGAAGACAACCTGTTTATCGACGCACAGGAATATGCCGTAAAACTCTTCGACAACCACATCGTCGCCAACATGTTTCATCTCGGCGTGGCCTATCAGGCAGGACGCATCCCGCTCCGTGCGGACAACATCGAACGGGCGATACAACTCAACGGACAGTCGGTGGAGACCAATTTGCAAGCCTTCCGATGGGGGCGTATGGCCGTTCAGGACCGTGCCCGGTTGGATGCGCTTATCGCTCCCCCGCCGGACACCGACGCACTGCTACGCGACCGGGTAGGGCAAATCGCCGACACCACGCTCTGTCGAGAACTGACCGCCTGCATCCCGGTAACGGAAGAACCCTTCTTTTCGATGTGGCGGCTTCGCGTAGCCGACCTGATCGCCTACCAAGACGCCGCCTGCGCCAAACGCTACGTAGAGACCGTCGCTCGGATTTTCGAGGCGGACCGACAAAACGGCGGCGAGGACCATAGCTATCTGCTGACGTACCGGGTAGCCTTTATGATGTACAAATTGATGGCGTACAAAGACGAATACGAAGTAGCCCGACTGCTGACCGGAAGCGGAGAGCAAAAAATCCGCGACAAATTCGACGGCAAGACGGATCTTTCCTATCACCTTCATCCACCCTTTCTACGGGCGTTGGGACTCAAACAAAAAATACGTCTCGGATCGTGGTTTCGTCCTATGCTTTGTCTTATGGCGCGGCTCAAATTTCTGCGTGGTACGGTTTTTGATCCGTTCGGACGTACATCGGCACGACGCGAAGAACGCGAACTTGTCGCATGGTACGAACGTCTTACCGACGAGGCGCTACGCCGACTGAATACGCAAAACTACCCGAAAATCGTGGAACTTCTTGGTATTCCGGACCGAATACGCGGATACGAGGAAGTTAAACGCCGGTCGGTCGAACAGACAAAACGTCAAGCAGAGCGTCTGTTGGCAGCGCTTGACGAGAAATCGCCCAAAACCGTCGGACAAACAGAAAGCAAACCGCGATGAACGATCTCCCTCTGCCCGGAACCGAACATTTCGAAGGCGGCAAAGATATGGCCGCCGTCATGGTGGCCGGCATCGACGGTTACTTGGATCGTTTTATCGAGCAAACGAAGGCGGAACGCCGGAGCCGTCTGCACGACCGTTTTGCCCACGCCGGAGCAAGGGAAGAAGAACGCCACCGGTTTATACGAATCATGGGATTGACGGACTCCCGTACACCGCCCAACATGGAAATCGCCACACCGGCCGACCTGTCTTTTCTACCGCCCGGTTTTGTTCACGAAACCGCCGGATATACAATATACCCGGTCCGCTGGCAAGTATTCCCAACTGTGGAAGCCGAGGGTCTTTTGCTTGCTCCCCACACCGATCCGATTGCCGATGTGGTGGCGCTACCCGATTGCGACCGCTCTCCGGAAACCTTGGCCGGACTTGCCTCCGACGTTTCGGACGTCCCGGTCGCCCACCGGCTGGCGGCGTCGGGTTGTCGGGTGGTCGTGCCCGTGCTGATCGACCGGGCGGATACGTATTCGGGCATCCCCGGTATCCGAATGACCAATCAGCCGCATCGTGAATTTATCCACC
>VGJU01000286.1 GCA_016867335.1 Candidatus Zixiibacteriota bacterium
AGTGCCCGTCAGGTGGTCTTCTACGATCATGAGATCGCCGACCTCGAACTGCGGATTCAGTCCGCCGGCCGCGCAGGTCAGCACCAACACGGACACCCCTAATGTATGCATCACCTGCAACGGAAAAGCAATAGTTTCCGTATCATACCCTTCGTACCGGTGCAGACGTCCCTGCATGACCAAAAGGTCCGCTCCGTCCCACCGAGCCGATATCATACAGCCGGCGTGCCCTTCCACTGTGGCTGGCGCAAAATGGGGAATGTCGTCAAAGGATATCTGCGCTGTCTTTTCCAGTTGCCGGACAAATCCTCCGAAACCGGTTCCCAGTACGACGCCGACATCGGCGCGCGCGATGCCCTTTTCCCGGAGAAACCGGGCCGCTTTGTCGATCCGGTCGGTATCCGTCATCATAGCGGAAATCTTTTTTGAGGGAGCACTGTCATGAACGTCATCACGATTGCCCGCGAATTCGGCAGCAGCGGATTGTTTATTGCCCGTCGCATTGCGGAACGGCTTGGATACGATTGTGTGGACAAGGAACTCATCGCCGAGGTGGCGCGCGCCGCCGGGGTGGATCAGGAAACGGTAGAAGAAATCGACGAGGTCGGCGAGACCCCTGTACGGCGTTTTCTGCGCGAACTGTTTACCCCTTCCAACCTGTACGCGCTTTCTCCCGAATACCCGCCGCTTATATGGCCTTATGCGTCGGGAGCGGACATGGGCCGCGACTCGGCAGGCACGCCGGCATCCGCTTTTTTAGATCGCGGCGAATATCTGCGCATTCTACAGGATACGATGCGCACGCTGGCCCAAAGAGGACGTGTGGTGATCGTGGGCAGGGGAGGGCAATGTCTGCTCGCCGACCACCCCGATACGCTCCATGTTTGTTTTGTCGCGCCGCTTGAAAATCGGATCGTTTCCATCATGGAAGAAAAAGGGATAGACCGTGAAAAAGCCCGTCAGCTCGTAGCGGAGAAAGACCGTCAGCGCGCGCTGTATCTCCAGCAACACTATCATCAGGACTGGCACGACGCTACGATGTATCACATCATCGTCAACACATCCATCGGTTCCATCGACCGGGTTGCGGATATCGTGGTTGACGTGTACCACCGCATGCAGGAGCCGTGAGCGTTATCCCGGGTAGATACCGGTCCATTGCCGGGACGAGCCGCGTGGCATCCGAGCGTCGGGGCTGCGTGACGGCTCGTACCAAACCCCTGCCACCGGCGGATACACGGCGTCCGGGTCTACGCGCAGGTCCACCACACAGGGCATGCCACAGGTCATGGCACGGTCCATGACGCCCGAAAGTTCGTCGATGCGCGTGACCGTAATCCCTACAGCACCCATCGACCGCGCAAGCGCCGCAAAATCGGTAGATTGGGTAAATTCGGTTCCGATGATGCGTCCGTCGTACGCCTCCTTCTGACCGTCCCGGATCGCCCTAAGCGCCGAATCATTAAAGACGATCCATATCACCGGAAGCCTCCATTCTACGGCGGTGACGATTTCCTGACAGATCATCAGAAAACCGCCGTCGCCGGTAATCGACACAAACACCTTGTCGGGCGCGGCCAATTTGGCGCCGAGTATCGCGGCCGGTCCCCATCCCATGGGCGTCCATCCGCCGGGATTCAGAAGGCGGCGTGGGCCGTATATCGGATAAAAAGCGGAAAAGTAGTGTGCGTGCGTACCCGTGTCGATCGACAAAATCGAGTCACGCGGCAGTAGCGCCCGGAGCCGATCGGCAACGACCATCGACTCCATCGGAGATTTTTCCGCGTCGGGCAGATCGAGTCTGAACTTCGACTTTGCCGTTGCGATCCATGCCGAAGACCGTTCCGCGTTCGGTCTTCCGCCCATCTCGTCTAGTGCTTCGACAAGTTCGCGTAGCGTCGCGGCGGCGTCTCCCAACAGTCCCGCTTCCACCGGATAGTTTTTTGCCAACTCCTGTTGCTGGACATCCAGTTGGATAAAACGGTTTTCCTTTACATAGGGTCGCCCCTCGGTCCACCAACTCGTCGCTTCGTCCGAAAAACGGTAGCCTACGGCAAAAACGACGTCGGCATGTTCACGGATGATTTCATGCGCAACCGGGTGGCCAAGCCATCCTACCATGCCAACCGACAAGGGATGGTCTTCGGGTACGATTCCTTTGGCGACAAACTAGGTGGCGACCGCCGTGCCGAGTCGTTCGGCCAGGTTTACGATTTCGTCGCCCGCTCCCGCGAGGGTCGCCCCGTTCCCGGCTACGATCACCGGACACCGTGCGGCAACCAGCAACTCCGCCGCGTGCCGTATCGTCTCCCGGTCGGCGCGCACCCCGCGTCCGTAGGCATAGTCGCCGGGTTTCTGGATTTCCACATCGTCAAACCATTCGGCCTGCAAATCCCACGGATACTCGATGGCTACCGGTCCCGGACGATCCGCGCGCGCGATGGCAAAAGCCTTTCGGACGATCTCACCGGTCCGCACCGGCTGTTGGATGTCCCACACCTTTTTGGTAAACGGCTGGAGCGCCTGCGTATAACACTGATCCGTCGGTGTTTCGGCTCTGGAGGTCTCCTGAAGCTGGCCGCGTCCGGCCTGACGAGCGAGGATGCCGCCGCTGATCGACAGCACCGGACTCGACGTATAAAAAGCCGTAGCCAGTCCCATGATCATGTTGGCCGCACCGGGACCGACGGACGAACAACAGACGCCGACTTCGCCGCTGATACGCGCGTAACCGTCGGCTATGTGGGCGGCGGCCTGTTCGTGATGCACCAGCATAAATCGGATTTTGTCAGAGTCATACTGCGCATCGAAAATATTCATGTTGCCGTGTCCGGGCAGACCGAACACATAGCGTACGTCATGCGCTTCCAGCGCCTTTACCAACGCCTGAGCGCCTCTTAGTCGGGGCATGGTCTTTCCTCCACAGGAGACGGCGAGATTCGTGGACGAACGGTAATACACGGATATACCGCTGTCAACCGGTTTCCCGTTTGCCGGGAAGGGTTGACCGGACGGCTTGGTAGACGGTATACTGAAGAAGATCGTTATCAAAAATACGGTGTTTTGCGCTGACGTTAAGACCGATAGGGATATGGAGGGCTATGTTCTTTCTCGATAACGACACGCTGTCCGCAGGTGTCGAGATTCTTGTTCGGCGGGATGCCGATCTGCGACGGGCGGTCGAGCGACTCGGCCCGCCGCCACTGTGGGCACGCGAACCGGGATTTCCGACCCTGATCCACATCATCCTCGAACAACAGGTGAGTCTTCGTTCCGCGGCCGTGGCTTTTGAACGACTCGGTGCGCACATGGGCCGGATTACACCCGACGCTTTTCTTGCCCTGAGCGACGATACGCTCCGCCAGATCGGGTTTAGCCGTCAGAAAACCCGGTATGGCCGGTTGTTGGCCGACGCTGTTGTAAACGGTGAACTCGATCTAAGCGCGCTCTCCACCCTGCCCGACCCTGACGTATCGGAACGACTCACCCGGATCAAAGGCATCGGGCCGTGGACGGTCAACATTTATCTGCTTATGGCCTTGCGCCGCCCCGACGTATGGCCTATCGGCGATTTGGCGCTGGCATCGGCGGTCCGCCGGATCAAAGGTCTCGATACGACACCCGTCGCCCTCACGCTGGAACGACTGGGGGAACCCTATCGGCCGTATCGGTCGGTCGCCGCGCATATCCTGTGGTGGTATTATCTCGATGGAAAATTGCCCGAATAGACGATGAGCGATCTGCCGATCTATATCGACGGTCGTCATTATGACCGGATGTTTCCGCCAGACCCTGAGAGAGTCCGGGCATGGGTCCGCATCGCCGGAACGTACGGAGATTCGTTGCTCGAACTGGCGTGCGGAACCGGACGTATTTCGCTTTCGTTGGCCGAAGCGGGGTTTGACGTAAGCGGGGTTGATCTTTCCGAAACGATGCTGGCCGAAGCGCGGCGCAAGACCACCCTGTCCGGCGTGTCGGTGGACTGGTTTCACGGCGACGTACGTGATTTCGATCTCGCAAGAACGTTTCCTCTGATTCTCTTTCCAGCCAACTCGCTCGGACATCTTCTTACCATCGACGATTTCGACCGCGCCATGACGGCCATCCGTCGGCATCTGACCCCGACGGGTGTGCTGGTGACGGAGATGTTCGTGCCCGACCTTTCGCTTCTTACCCAGTCTCTTGGCGAGACGCGACCTTTTGCGGCGTACGACGACCCCGACGGAGTCGGTCGGGTTGTGTGGACGTATGCTTCGCGTTACGACGCGGCTTCGCAGATCAAGTACAATACCCTGTTTCGAAGCGTGGGCGGCGGGGACAAAGAAGTTGCGGGCGATCTTCCGATGCGCATATATTTTCCCCGCGAATTGGATGCGCTATTTTTGCACAACGGATTCGAAATCCTGCACAAATACGGCGATCTAAACGGAACCCTGTTTGGTCCGTCGTCTCCCGTGCAGGTGCATGTGCTGCGAAAAAACAAACGATAGGATGGCCATGCGTCCTAACATCATCTTGATCATGACCGACCAACAGCGGTTCGATACCCTCCAGAGTTGGGGGTATCCCTATATGGTCACCCCAGCCATGGACCGAATCGCGCAGGAAGGGGTTTCTTTTCGGCAGGCGTACTGTCCCGGCGCGACCTGTATCGCCTCGCGTGCCGCCATTTTTACCGGTATGTATCCGCACAACACGGGGGTTTACAGCTTCCAGACATGGGGCG
>VGJU01000287.1 GCA_016867335.1 Candidatus Zixiibacteriota bacterium
TCGGGTGAAAACGTGTTCCACGTTCCCCCCGCCGCGCTGTTTCGCATCGGCGACGGATGGGGCGTTTTTACGGTACGCGACGGAAGGGACGTCCGAAAGGCCATTACGATCGGTCATCGCGCCGGAGATGCGATAGAAATCCTCGACGGTATTCGGGAAGGAGATACCGTCGTGTTGCATCCGCCTAACGAATTGGAGGACGGCACTATGGTGCAACCCTCCGGCTCGGATGTCGCAAAGTAGCCCTTGATATCCCGTAATTCGTGGGATATTATTGCGGGGAAACGGCAATTCTCATGGAACAGGACAGGGGGAGGAGTCATGGAGCTTACGGCTTCGGAGCGCCGTCAGGGGCGATTGACGCAACGGCATCTTCAGGGAGCGCTCCGGCGGTTGCGAGATACGGGCTATGTTGCGCTGGAGCGGGCATTGCCGGACGACTGGATCACGCAGATGCGCTCCGCCTGCGACCGCGACTTAAAAAAATATCTGCGCATCAAAGAAAACCGTGAGCGGTTTCTGGTCAAAAACAAAGGCCATGTAGGGATGTTCCCATCCCCCACCCTGCCCTACATGGACCCCATGGCGATACTGAATCCTTTTGCGCTTCAGATTTTCGAAGCCGCCATGGGACATAACGTCTTTTGTACCTTTTACAATACCAACACGGCATGGCCCGGAAGCGGTGTTCAAGTGATTCATCGCGACACCCAGCCGCTTTTTCCCGAACTTAGCGTTGCGCTGCCGGTCCACATGGTCGTTGTCAATATCATGCTGGTGGATTTTACGGTCGAAAACGGGGCAACCGAGGTATGGCCGGGGTCGCATCTGCTTACCGACGGACGGGGCGACCGAGAGGTTCCGCTTGAGGAACGGGCGGCGTTTTTGCGGTCCGAACGGACCACCGTTCCTGCCGGCACACTGGTTGTGCGGGATTTGAGGATGTGGCATCGCGGCATGCCCAACCAAACCGACCAAATCCGTACCATGTTGGCGATTGTATATTTTCGGGATTTTATGCACCGAAACGACGTGATGACCATCCCGAGCGCCGTTTGGGATGATCTGCCCGAACACGGAAGACATCTGTTCAGACACAACACGATCAAATAGAAACTTGCCGACAGCCGGGTTACCCATTATCGTTTTTCGAAGCAACCCCTTTTCCCTTGGAAAAGCCATCCCAGGGGTTTTTCATTCTTTATTCAATACAGACAGAAAGGATCGATTTCCATGTCTCAGGTTCGAATCGGTATTATCGGTGCGGGGGGGATGGGCAATCACCATACGCGCGAACTGACGCGGCGTCCGGACACTGTGGTAACGGCGATGTGCGACACCAGCGAAGCGTCTATGGATCGATTGGTGGAGACGATGGGGGCAGCCGGCGCAAACGTGCATCGGTACAACTCCGTAGATGCGCTGTTGGCACGCGAAAAGCTGGACGGCGTCATCATCGCCACGCCCCACACCCATCATGCCGAACAGGTGCGTGCTTGTCTCAAAGCCGGTCTCCATGTGCTCTGCGAAAAACCTATGGCCACGACGGCAAAGGACGCGCGCGATTTTATCGCATGGTCGGAAGAATCCAAAAAAATTCTTGCTGTCGCCTATCAACGGCATGGAGACGGCAAGTTCATGAAGGCACGGGAGCTTATACAGGAAGGCTATATCGGGGATGTGCGTCTGATCCACGTCGTCATCGCGCAAGACTGTCTGGATATATTCAAGCCGGGCGCATCGTGGCGTGCCGATCCCGTCCTGTCCGGCGGTGGTCATTTTATGGACACAGGCAGCCATATCAACGACATCATGCTCTGGACGACCGGCTTGGAGCCCCAAAAGGTACATGCTTTTATCAATCAGGAAGGGACCTTGGTCGATGTGGTGACCGCAGTAGCCATTGAGTTTACCAACGGTGGGGTAGGTTCGATGTCGTTTACCTCGCTCTCTCCCGAATGGCGTGAGGAGTTTACTTTTTACGGCACGGAAGGGACCATGCGGTTCGGAGCGGCGGAACCCTTACGGGTGCACCGCCGGGGTGAGGACATCATTTTGCCACGCACCCCCGGATCGGGCAAGACTCCCGCGCTCAACTTCATAGATGCCATCCTCGGACTGGCGCCCGTCCAGGCCCCACCGATATGCGGTCTGCGCGTAGCGCAACTTACCGAAGCCGCATACAAATCGGCTCAATCCGGCAAACCGGAGCCTGTTGGATGATACCGCAACGCCATACCCTGCCGAGGATCGCCCTGTGCGGACTGTGTATCGCTTTGTCCGCACAGGCGCAGACCGAGAATCCGCCCCAGACCTTGTATCCCATCACGGAACAAGGGGTTTGGGGGTTTATGGATCGCACGGAACAAGTCGTCATCGAACCGGATTTCAGACTGGCGCGCGATTTTTCGGAAGGGCTGGCATCTGTGCAGTACGATCGTGTGGACTGGGGGTTTATAGACACACGGGGTGAATTTGTCATCAAACCCCGCTTCAAGGAAGTACGCAATTTTTCGGAAGGGCGGGCGACCGTGCTCGTAGATGGAAAATGGGGATATATCGACCGTAAGGGCGAAGTGATTATCCCACCCAGCTACGAGCGCGTGCGCGATTTTTCGGAAGGACGCGCCTGGGTGCTTCGAGAGGGCAAAGTAGGCTATATCGACTTGGCGGGAAAAGAAGTCATTCCTCCGCAGTTCGACGTGCCGTTCGAACGGGAACAGGATGATTTCAAAAACGGTCTTGTCTTGGTTCGCAAAGGAACCCAAATGGGATTTATCGACCCTTATGGCCGGTTTGTTTTTCCACTCGAATTCGAAGCGCTGGGCGCTTTGTCCGAGGGTTTTGCCTGGGTACGCTCCGGGCGCGAATGGGGCTATGTAATCCGTGAGGGAAAACGCATGGCCGCCAAATTCGACGGTCAGGTAGGACCTTTCCGCGAGGGACTTGCGCGGATTTCCTCCGGTGGTCTGTGTGGGTATATCGACACGACGGGCACGATCGTCATTCCGCCGGCTTTCGAAGAGGCGGGAAATTTTTCCGAAGGCCATACATGGGTCGTCTTCAAAGGTTTTTTGGGGTATATCGACCGGACGGGCAAGCAGGTGGTCAAGGCCAAGCAGGAATTTATCAATGCCCAGTCCGCCGGGGAGTTTCGAGAAGGGCTTGCGATTGCTACACAGGGCGGTCTGTTTGGGTTTGTCGATAAAAAGGGCAACTGGAAGGTCGGCCCCCAGTTTGACAGGGTGACTCCTTTCAAAGACGGGATCGCGCGGGTGGAAAAAGGCGCGCGTGCCAACGTAAAAGTCGGTTATGTAAACCTCAAGGGGAAGTACATACGCAAACCCAAGTAGAGGTTTTAGAGGTTTGAGGGGTGGAAAAAAACATGACAGCGGGTTATAGAGGGAGGGGCACAAATGAGTGGTAATGGAGTAGAGACATGTCCTCTTTTTATCGGGGGCAAATGGGAACATGATGTGCAGGCGTCTATGGAGCCGGTTTTCAACCCCTCCGACGGCAGTGTGATCGCGGCTACGCCTTTATGCGGACCGGAGCAGGTAGATCGCGCCGTACGCGCGGCGCAGGCCGCGTTTCCCGCGTGGGCGGAAACCCCGGTTGTGGATCGGGCCCGTGTCATGTTCCGGTATGTGCATTTGCTGGAACAGCATTTTGAGGAGCTTTCCCGACTGGTGACACGCGAACACGGCAAGACGCTTGTCGAAGCCAAAGGCTCAGTGCGGCGCGGCATAGAAGTCGCCGAATTTGCCTGTGGCGCGCCGACGTTGCTCATGGGGGATTCGCTCGAACAGATTGCGTCCGGTATCGATGCGGACACCATACGCCAGCCGCTTGGCGTATGCGCGGGCATCACGCCGTTCAACTTTCCTGCCATGGTTCCGCTGTGGATGTATCCGATAGCCATCGTCTGTGGAAATACGTTTATCCTCAAACCCTCGGAAAAAGTGCCACTTACCGCCATACGACTGGTGGAACTGCTTCACGAGGCCGGATTGCCTCCGGGGGTGATGAATCTTGTTCACGGCGGCGTTTCGGTGGTCAACGCGCTGTGCGAACACCCCGGCATTGCGGCGGTTTCGTTTGTCGGCTCGTCGCCGGTCGCCCGACACGTCTACCGGCTTGCGACTTCGCATGACAAACGGGTACAGGCGGCGGGTGGCGCAAAAAACTATATGGTCCTCCTGCCGGATGCCGATCCGGAGTTTACCGTCAATGCCATGATCGGCTCGGCCTTTGGATGCGCCGGTGAGCGGTGCATGGCGGGGAGCGTTGCCGTAGCGGTCGAAGGGGCGGGCACACGGTTTCTTCCTCGGCTAAAGGACGCGCTGGATGCGCTCAAAGTGGGACCTACCGATCGCGATCCCGCCGCCCAGATGGGACCGGTGGTCACCCGGCAGCATTTGGAAAAAGTGCGCGGGTATATCGATGCCGGGCTAAATGCCGGCGCGCAACTGTACCGAGACGGCAGGTCGGTCCGCGTTCCGGAAACCCCCAACGGGTTTTATCTCGGCCCCACGATATTCGACCGGGCCGATACGGATATGCGTATCGTACGCGAAGAGATATTTGGCCCTGTACTGTCGGTGATTCATACGAGCGATCTCGACGCCGCTATCACCACCTGCAACGCCAGCGGTTTCGGCAATGCAGCGGTGCTGT
>VGJU01000288.1 GCA_016867335.1 Candidatus Zixiibacteriota bacterium
CGGACGCGCACAAGAGGGGGCGACGGAACGAGAAACCGCATCCGAAACCGGGTGGGGACGGCTACCGTGGTGGACGATTGCCGCCGTCTGCGCGTTGATCCTGCTAAGGCTGTTGAGAAAAAAACGCCGATAGCTTCTACTCTTCCTGTCGGCTGTTGGCAAGGATGCGTTTGTCCAGCGGAGCGAGCGAAAGCGCCTTTTCGTAGGCGCTTAGGGCCGACTCGGATTCGCCGATTGCTTCGTAGACTACGGCAAGATTGTTCCATGCCTTTGCGTTTTGAGGCGCTTCTCGAACCATGCTTTCCCATATCTCGCGCGCCTGTGCCCAGTCCGCCCTGAGCACCGCCGCCAATCCCGCCTCTCCTCCTTGTACATTTCGGTATATTTGACGGGACAGCGCAACCGAACGCCAAGAAAAACGGTCTGCCAGAAGGTCGGCCAACCGCACTACGACACGGTCCGCCAACGCCGGGGTAATCCGTTCGACGACGACCGGTTCTTTGGGCGGATTTTCTATAGGTTTTGTCAGTACCACGTGAAGGGTGTCCGCGATCCGTACCGACTCGCGTCGGCGTTCTTCTCCCGTTTCCACATCGAGCACGCGCAAAATCCCGAACAGCGCCGCTCGCTGGTCGATATACGGCTCGTAATAGGGGACGTTGTCGAGACGAATTTGCATGGTGGCCCCCCCGGACGGTCGAAACGATTCCTCCATCCGGTATTTTTTTTCTTCTCCGTATGTCTCGGTAAACCGGGCTTCAAGACGACCGATCATCACAATTTGCGCTCCGACGTCGCGTCCTATGCTTACCGCCTGGGTATCCGATATGTCGCCGGGACGGTAGGCGCGTCCGGCAAACGCCTGCGCTACCCTAAGAGGCTCGACAAGCACGAACGTTGTATTCGTGTTAAGTCGGCGCATAAAAAAGGCGTTGAGTTGGCCTGCCAGCGCAAGGTCCGCTCCGTTGAACCCCAGACAAGCCACGCGGCTTTTTTCCATCGACCCAAGAAGGGGGGGACGTGTTACCGAAAAAGCGACCGGCTGTACCGCAGGGGCGCATCCAAAGGCAAAACCTGCCAGAAGGGTAAAACAAGTGAGAAAGTATAACCGCCGGATGAACATGATACGAGGCAGGCGACACTCAGGCTGTGCGGCCGATACGGCGCAACGCTTTGTCAAAAGAGACGTTGCCGGTATACGAATCAAGGGTCGGCTTCTGCGTGGTTTCTGTCAAGCACGGCCCGGATCGTCTGTTTGAGTTCCGAAAGATCGGAGGACTTGATCACGTATGCGTCGGCGGACCACGTCAGATAGTTGTTGCGGTACACGGGGTAGGCCGTATTGAGTACTACGGGAATTTGCGGGGTCTGTTTGACAAAGCGGCCGAGCAGTTCGATCCCGTCTGCGCCGGGCATCACAAGATCGAGAATCGCAAGGTCCGGCTTTTCCCGTTCCAGCACCTGCATGGCTTCATGGCCGTTGGCTGCCGGAAGCACGCGGTAGCCTTCTTCCGCAAACTCCTGGGTATACAGCTTCCGCAGGTTGTCATCATCTTCAACGATCAGCAACGCCTGCATGGAGCCTCCTACGGACCATTTAAAGGGGTCTCCTGGGATGTCTCTCACGCGATGGGGAAGCGCTTTCTCGGTCTGTCGGGCGATTTCTTGCAGGATGCCTACTGGTAAAATGAATAGGTTCCAGTTTTGTGTCAAGAGAGAAAACAACGTGAAGATCCAACCGGAACGTTCAGAATTGGGTTGACAAAAGAGTCTCCGATTTCAATCAATAAAACCGAGGTGTAGGTTGAATATATAACCATTGAAGTCTGACTCGAAAACGGAGCGTCACTATAGATGGAAACGCCTTCTCTAAAAACGGAACCACAGTCGGCAGACCCCGCGAAGCCGACGACGCTGACCGTTCCTGGACGCAAAGTCTCCAACCCTGTTCGCCGCAGAACCTTTCTCCAGCGGATTTTATGCGCGATGAGCGGTTTCGGTCTGCTTGGCGCCTTCTACCCGGTGTTACGCTATATCGAACCGCCACCGGAATCGGAAGGGGCCAACCGCGTGGAGATCGACGCGGCGGAGCTACCTCCTGGTGCCTCTCGTACCATCCTGTACCGGGGACGGCCTGCCGTAGTCGTAAACAGCGCGCAAGGCTATATCGCCTATGGCGGGGTATGCTCCCACTTGGGCTGTATCATCAAATGGTCGCCGGCGGAACAGGTGTTTATCTGCCCCTGTCACGGCGGAAAATTTAACGTAAAAGGTGTCGTTCTCGGCGGCCCCGTCCCGCGTCCCCTGACCGCGATTCCGGTCAGCGTCGCCGGAAACCGGGTGATCGTAGGCGCTTAGTTTTCACGGCTCCGGCTCTTTACCTGAAAAGACCGGATGGAATACGGAGCAGCGCATGATAGGTCGAGTAGCCAGCGGCATATACCGCTGGCTGGATGACCGGTTGGAAATCTCGAAGGTAGTCGATTTCGCCTATAAAAATCTGACCAAACCCGTGCCCAAACACGTCAATTGGCTTTTTTCGTTCGGCACGGTGACCCTGACGTTTTTCACAAGCCAGTTTCTTTCCGGCCTGTTGCTTATGGTCTATTACGAAGCATCCGCCGAGTCGGCCTACGACAGTGTCAAATTTATCATGGAAAAAGTGCGCTTCGGATGGTTGGTCCGCCAAATACACTCCTACGGCGCCAACTTCATGATCGCGTTTCTGTTTCTCCATGCCATCCGTGTGTTTTTCTATGGCGGTTATAAAAAACCCCGCGAAGTTACCTGGCTTTTTGGATTCGCCCTGTTGGCCGTAACGCTCGGATTCGGATTTACCGGATACCTGCTTCCCTGGGACCAGCTTTCCTACTGGGGCACTACGGTCGGCACCGAAATCGCCGGCACTACGCCGGTCATCGGTTCCTACCTGCTTGTCCTCCTGCGAGGTGGAGAAACCGTATCCGAGGTGACACTGACCCGGTTTTTCGCCGTCCATGTGATCGTGCTGCCCTGGATATTTGCCGGACTGGTCACCGGACACCTGTTTCTGATCCGTTACAAAGGCATCTCCCCGCTTGCTTCCACCGACCTGCCGGAACCCACGCCGGAAGAGATCAAAAAGGCGGGTGGCAAAGCCTTCTATCCCAAACACGTACTCAAAGAAGGTAGTGTGGTATTGCTGGTGCTGGCTTTCATGCTTCTGATGATCGTCTACACGCCGCTGCCGCTCCACGAAAAAGCCGACCCCTTCAATACACCCGTGGGTGTCAAACCGGAATGGTATTTTCTTTCGATGTACCAAGCCCTCAAATACGTCCCCAAACTCGTCGGTATATTAGGGTCCGGCTTGGTCATTCTGGCGCTGCTGCTGTTGCCCTTCTGGGAACGATCCCCCGAACGCCACCCCGCGCGCAGACCCGTCGCCGTGACCCTCGGCATCCTGTTTGTCGTCGCCAATATCGCGCTGGCCCTACTGGCCAAACTCTCCGAAACCGAGCATACCTTTCTCGGAACCCGCTATCATTTCGATACATACGGTTGGCCCAGCGTCGTAGCGGATCCCGTACTTCCCTCCGCTACGGAAGCGGACGACGCGGCCAAACCCGAGGGCGATAAAAGTGTCGATGCGTCGTCCGATAAGGAAGCGGAGTCCTCGGAAGAAAACGACACCGAAGAGACGAAGGAGACTGACGAATCTCAACAGGAAAAACCCGGAGGCGGCGAATGAGACATATCGGCTGGATGACCGCAGGGACGATCGCCGTGGCGGTGCTGTTTCCCCGATGGAATACGGGCGCCGAAACGCCGAGCGCTGCGGTCAATACTTGCGTTACCTGTCACGCCGGATTGGACGACGAAAAGATGTCCGAACCCGTGGCAGAGTGGCATAGGAGCGTTCACAAACCCGCGGGCATCTCCTGTCAGGATTGTCACGGGGGCAACCCGACGGCAAGCGTGAAAGAACTGGCGCACGACCCGAACGCCAAATATGTCGGTGTACCCGAACCGGTAACGGTTCACGAAACATGCGGAATCTGTCATCAGGTGGAAAAAGATAACTACGTAGCCAGCCCGCACGGACTTCAGGGCAATTTCTGGCCAGGGTGCGTAGACTGTCACGGCAACCATGAAATAAAGTATCCCGTTACTGCCGCCATCGCCGTGCCGGACAAATGCGACGATTGTCACGATCAGCCCGTACTCGACGCTTTTATCGCCGGTGTCGATAAAGGGCTAAAGCCTCTTTCGGATATACGCCGGGACGTCGAGGCCCTCCGGCCCTCCGGCGTGCCGATAGACGAGATTCTCAGCCAAGCCGCGTTGGCGGAGGACGCCTTTGACCGTCAGGCTTCACATACCTTTAACCTATCACAGGTGCACGGCGTAGCGGATTCGCTACAAAAAGGCTATGAACGTCTTCGCAAACAGGAAGCCGCGGCACGCACCGAATCGGATGTCCGTCGCCGGTTTGGATGGGTGTTCGCCATGCTGTTTGTCGTCATGGCAGGAATCATCTATCTCTATCGGCGCTCGCTGCCGGATGAGTAGCCAGATAATGGAGCGTTTCCGATGTCTCGGCCCTCTGTCCTTCTGCTGGCCATTCTTGCGTTTGTCCTTCTTCCTCGCGCCCTTGCCGATGCCGCGCCCGAATCTCCCGA
>VGJU01000289.1 GCA_016867335.1 Candidatus Zixiibacteriota bacterium
AGAGACTGATTTTGGATTTTGGATTTTGGATTTTGGATTTTGGATTTTGGATTTTGGATTGTTGAACTCTGCTCGGGCACTCGATCAACTGGGTTTGGTTCGAATATAGACATGGGGCGGACATCTGTCAATCCGGCGAAAAAGGTATTGACATCATGGTCTTTCCCAGCCACCTTGAGCGTGCTGGGGTCGCCTTGACATCTATATGCAGACCGCCCTTCCCGTGCTTCCCCGATAGCCTCTGCGGCCGACTTTACGTGTTGCCCGGCAGGCTCTAAGGAGATGACCGTCATGATACTGGATTTTCGAATGATGTGGTTGTGGCTTCACATGGTCGGCGTAATTTTATGGGCCGGCGGATTTTTCTACATGCTGATGGCGCTGGTTCCTGCGCTCGGAACCGGACAGGCTTCCGAAGACCGCAGGGCGCTGATCGAACAGGTAGTAGATCGGTTTAGAAAGGTGTCCTGGATAGCGATAGCGATCATCGTCGCGTCGGGTATCATGAACATCGTAAAGCGTGTGGGGCTTGGTCAGGCTGCGCGAGCCTCGTCTTCCCAACCGGAAAACTATCCGCTTTTGCCCGAAGGGTACATGGGCGTGCTGGGGATCAAACTGCTCATCGTGCTATTTCTGATCGTTCATCAGGCTGTCCGTCTGCTTGAACCCCGTATCCTTCCCGACGGTCGGATCGGTTTCAAATCCAAACCCGTTGGCTTGGTGTCGGCCCTGTTGTTTCTGGTTACCATTCTTCTGGGTATTGCCCTGTTGACGATGTAGCGGTTACGGCGCATGAAGCGGACTTATTCTCGGTGGGTAGGCAGAGCGGTGATCGGGGTTTTCGTTTGGGGCGGCTCGGGTTTTCCGGAGCGGCTTGAGGCACAGACGCCACGATCCGTCGGGAAAATTTCGGGACGTGTGACGCTAACCGGTCCGATTCCGCCGCCGGTTGTCTATACGCCGACCAAGGATACGCAGACGTGCGGGGCGGGCGTTCACACGAGCGATGAATTTTTGGTAAGTTCCGATGGAGAGATTGAACATGTCGTGGTGTCTCTCGTCGGTATTCCGACCGGTACGGCACAAAACGTTCTTGTACCTGTAACGCTCGATCAACGCGGTTGCCGTTTTATCCCCCATATCGTTCTGATTCGCCCCAGTGCGACGCTCGAAATCCTCAACAGCGACGGCGTTCTGCACAACGTGCGCACGACCGGTAGCAAAAACCCGTCTTTCAACAAAGCCCAGCCCAAATCCGTGCGCAAAATGAAACATGTATTTCATATCGCGCCGGAAACGATCCGGGTACAGTGCGATGCCCACAGTTGGATGAGCGCGTGGATCGTCGTCCAAGAGCATCCTTTTTACGCGGTCACCGACAAACAAGGACGCTTTGCGCTGTCGGACGTTCCGCCGGGCCGGTATACGATTCGGTACTGGCACGAACGCCTTGGGGAGCGGATGGGAACGGCGACCGTCGCGGCGAACCAAACGACGACCGTCGATGTGGCGTTTACGATAAAACAGGAAGAAAATTGATGCGTAGAAAAACAAATCATAGATACGGAACGGTGTGGTTTGTGTTGGCATGGGGGATTGTGACGATCGGATGCGGAGGAAAAACCGACAGGGAGACCGAAATCCCGCAACCGGATATTCCGCTTGTGACGACCGTACCGAAACCGGTGTCGGCGCTTTCCGGCGGAGCTACGGTTTTGGGTACGGTAACATGGCCGGGGACACCACCCCCTCCGACCATGTTTACCCCCAACAAGGATACTGAAATCTGCGGGACCGCGCCACGCCCGTCGGACGATCTGGTGGTCGGTCCCGGCGGCGGAATTGCCAATGTGGTCGTTTCCATCGTCGAACCGGCGCTGTCCCTCCCCATGGATACGTCGGTGGAAGCCATGATGGATCAGAAGGGATGTGTGTTTATCCCGCATGTCGCACGTGTCGCTTCCGGAGCGCCCATGACTTTTCTAAACAACGACGGAATGCTTCACAACATCCACACGTCCGGATCGGCCAATCCGTCGGTAAATCGGGCACAACCGGGATTTATGAAAAACCTGACGGAGACCTTCGCCACCTCCGGGATCGTTCGGGTGCAATGCGACGTACACGGCTGGATGAGCGCGTATGTGGTCGTTCAGGAGCATCCTTTTTACGCCACAACCGATGTTCAGGGGGGGTTTACGCTTACCCACGTACCGGCCGGGGTGTATACGCTCAGGTTCTGGCACGAACGACTCGGCGAGCGGTTTGAGAAAATCGAAGTGAAAGAAGGACAACGTCTTGTGCTCGATGTAACTTTCCCATCTCCCGTCCCGTCCGCCCCTTAAAAAACGGTATCTTCTCTCGGTTCGCATCCCGCCATGCTCGACTGGCTTCCTCCTAACGCTTCCGCCATTGGAAACGACATCGACGGTTTGATGACCGTGATCTACTATCTTACCGTTGCGGTGCTGATGGGTGTGTTGAGCGTGATGGGGTTCTTTTTATACCGATACAGAAGCCGGAAAGATCGGGGGGCGGCGTTTCTGGAGTCAAATAACCAGTTGGAGCTAGTCTGGACGGGGGCGACGTTTTTGCTTATGGTGGGTGTCGTAGCGCTGAGTCTGCCCATCTGGGCGAACATGAGAAGACCGCCCGGTGTAGACGAGACGTCTGTGTTTACCGTGCGTGTAACCGGAAAACAGTTTAACTGGTTTTTTACCTATCCGGGACCCGACACGCGGTTTGGCACGGACGACGATCTGCGGGTGGAAAACGAGTTTTTCGCGCCGGTAGACCGAGACGTTCGGCTGCTCCTTGTTTCCGAAGACGTCATCCACGGGTTTTTCGTGCCACAGTTTCGTCTCAAACAAGATGCCGTGCCCGGAAGAGAAATCAAGGCGTGGTTTCGCGCCATAAAAACGGGTGTATACGAAATCGCCTGTGCGGAGTTGTGCGGTTTCGGGCATACGGCCATGAGTGGCCGGGTGCGCATCCTGTCATCGCAGGATTATGCCGCATGGCAACGCGAACGCTGGCCTTCGGCGTCCTCTTCTTCTGGTTTGCCATGAACGCTTCCCGCCTTCCCGGTGCATCGTCTGTCTCCGACTCGTTTGTCCGCCGTTATCTTTTTTCGTGCGACCACAAAACCATCGCGCGTCAGTTTCTTGTGTTTGGGTTTTTTATGATGTTTGCGGGCGGGTTTCTCGCGCTTTTGATCCGCTGGCAACTGGCCTATCCCGAAACACCGGTTCCGGGTGCGGGGTTTGTGCCGGGTTCGGTGTGGGAATCCGGCGACTCATGGCTGGCGCGAACATTGCCCTACGGCGTCATTGGGCCGGAGTTCTACAACGCGATCGTGACGCTGCACGCCACCATCATGGTGTTTTTTGTCGTGGTTCCGCTCTTGGTCGGGTGTTTTGGCAATTTCCTGATCCCGCTTATGATCGGCGCAGGGGATATGGCGTTTCCTCGTCTTAACATGCTTTCTTTCTGGATAACCGTCGCCGCTGGCATCATTCTTTTGGCCGGTTTTTTTGTAGAAGGCGGCGCGGCGGCGGCCGGATGGACCGCCTATGCACCGCTCAGTGTCAAGCCGATCTATACGGGTGTCGGGTGGGGACAGGATTTGTGGTGTATCAGTCTGATCGTTCTCGGTGTTGCGTCGATGGCCGGTTCGGTCAACTACATCGCCACCGTCGTAAACATGCGAGCACCGGGCATGACTTTTTTTCGTCTTCCGCTTACCGTGTGGTCGCTGTTTTTAGTCGCCGGTCTCGTGTTGCTCGTGATGCCCGTGCTTACCGCCGGTCTGACGCTTCTGTTGTCCGACCGCTGGTTTGGAACGGGCTTTTTTCTGCCCGAAGCGGGTGGCGATCCGTTGCTGTGGCAGCATCTGTTCTGGTTTTTTGGTCACCCGGAAGTATACGTGCTGATTCTGCCTGCAATGGGCATCGTATCGGACATATTGGCGGTTTTCGCACGAAAACCGGTGTTCGGATATCACGCCATGGTGTATGCCATGCTCGCCATCACCTTGCTCGGTTGGGTCGTCTGGGGTCACCACATGTTTCAAAGCGGCATGAACCCGACGCTTGGCACCACCTTTATGATTTCGACGATGGTGATTGCCGTTCCTTCGGCCATCAAGACCTTTAACTGGCTTGCTACCCTATACCGGGGATCGATTCGTTTTACGACGCCGATGCTTTATGCGCTTGCGTTTGTCTCGCTTTTTGTCGTCGGCGGGTTGAGCGGGATATTTCTTGCTTCCACCCCGGTGGACATGTATCTCCACGATACGTATTTCGTGGTGGCGCATATTCACTATGTGGTATTTGGCGGCAGTATGTTTGGCATCTTTGCTGGCATTTACCACTGGTTTCCCAAAATGTTTGGACGTCTTTTGGACGAGCGGTTGGGCAAAATCCATTTTATCCTGACCTTTGCCGGATTCAACGGGGCGTTTTTTCCGATGCACCTCCTCGGAATCGGCGGGCACATGCGCAGACTGTACAATCCGATGCATTATGAATTTCTCCAACCGTTACAACCCATCCATGAGTTTATCACCTTGAGCGCGGCGATCATGGGACTGGCGCAACTGGTGCTTGTCGTCAACATGATCCGGAGTCTGCGCCGGGGAACGCCGGCG
>VGJU01000290.1 GCA_016867335.1 Candidatus Zixiibacteriota bacterium
GACGGACACGATGATAGCTTTTTCATCACAAGGCTCCTTTGAGAGAAGGCTACGAACATCAGAGAAGGTGCGCGTAGCCAATGTACTCGGGAGCCTTGCCTTTTTCAACTAAGATAGGGACAACACCCAACGGAATCTTCCGCCCAGGCAGTACCCGCTGCGTTCGCTCTGCAGACCAACCGTCCCAACCCGTTCAACCCGTCCACTGAGATCGCCTACGACGTGCCACAGCAGGCGCATGTGACGCTGATCGTGTACAACCTTCTGGGTCAGGAAGTGATAAGGCTCGTCGATGAGGTGAAAGCGCAGGGACAGTACAGCGTGGTGTGGAACGCGCGCAACAGCGCGGGGCAGGGGGTTTCCTCAGGCGTATACCTGTACCGGATCGTCAGCACGGGATATGCCGAAACGCGGCGTATGACGCTGCTGAAATAACCACGGGGGCCGGGGTAAGGGCGAAGCATGCACCCGCATGCTTCGCCCCTGCATGGGAGACCTCCCCCTGCAGTGCACGCCGCGCCCCTACGATACGCGTCTGACAAAACCGAACCAGCATCCTTGCCAAAGGGACGCTGGTTTTTATTTTTGCCGTAAGCGCACATACCCGTCGCGACAGGCATCACGGTCAGGTTGATATAAACTCCGGGAACATGTATCTTTCAGACAGAAAGACGCCAGTTGGAAGGAGATAGCCTTTTCTGTGTTATACTCGGGGAGCAGAATGTCTGCATGCCCTCGGCGCGGATCCCGAAGTAATGGACGTATGGAAGGTGCTGGCTACCCAAGAGATACGGTTGTCCGACGATGAGGAGGAATTCTGAACCATCCCTCCGATCTCTTGCGCTTGATGTGCTCGACCTCTCCATCTGGCGGTGTTGCCCAACACATTGCCCCTGCATCGCGTTACTGAAATCCAACATTTAAAGGTCGGTCGTGTACAGTGCTTTGCAAATCTAACATGACATATTATATTTGCAAGACAACCTGGAGATTTTTTCTATGCCCTACCTGCCCCGCGACCTGGCGCATACCCTGCGTCGCGCCATGACCCCCTTACCGGCGATTTTAGTGATCGGCGCGCGTCGTGCAGATAGGTATGATTCCGTACCACTTGCGCCTTCTTCACGCGCTCTGCGGTCCCGCTTTCTGATCATGAGGCGGCTCTCCTGCGCCCCAACCATCCGGTGAAACGCCATGAAACCTATTTCCGACGAACAACTCAAAACATTCGACGAACACGGCTATGTAGTCGTAAAAGGACTGCTGGATCCGGAGACCGACCTGGATCCGATCATCCGCGAATACGCCGGGGTACTCGACAATTTAGCCAATGAACTGTACGCGGAGGGGACCATCTCCTCGACCTACGCGGATTTGCCGTTCGGGGAGCGGGTTACGAAGATTTACGGTGAGAGCGGGAAGGTGCATGCCCAGTACTTCGATTTCTCGCTGCCGCAGGGCGGGGTCAAGGAAGACACACCCATGTGGGTAGGTCCTGCGGTATTCAGAACGCTTACCAATTCCCGGCTGCTTGACGCAGTAGAACAGTTTATCGGCCCCGAAATCTACTCCAACCCGGTCCAGCATGTGCGCATCAAACCGCCGGAACATTTGACGCCGGTCAACCCGGATACCGGGCTTGTCCAGCTTGGCATCACCCCGTGGCATCAGGACAACGGCGTGGTGCTTCCCGAAGCCGACGACACAAAGATGCTTACCGTATGGTTTCCGCTTACCGATGCCTCGATAGAACAGGGGTGTCTGTGCGTGATTCCGGATAGCCACCGGCATGGGCTGATGCACCACTGCCCCGGCAACTGGGGGTTGGAAGTGCCGGACAGCATATTCGGAAAATCGGAAGCCATCCCACTGCCTATGCGGCGCGGCGATGTGCTGTTTATGCAAAAGCTCACCGTTCACTCCTCGCTGTCCAACCGGAGCAACGAAATCCGGTGGAGTTTCGATCTGCGCTACAATCCCACCGGTCAGCCTACGGGACGCGGCGCGTTTCCGGGGTTTGTCGCCCGGAGCAAGACGCATCCCGAAAGCGAACTGCGCGATCCGGCGGGCTGGGAACGGCTCTGGCAGGACGCCCGCTTCGCCATGGCGCATGGCGTAGACCGGCCCTTTAACCGGTGGAGCAAAGACCATCCCGTCTGCGCGTAATAGCCTTTTCAGCGCACTCTACAATTTGGACAAGATAGGCGCGAGGATCTTTCTTCATAACGGTCTGGCCTCTCTGAGAATCCGCCGCTTGAGAAGCCAGTACAGACTATCCTCGGTGACAATGTCCACTCTTCTATCCAGCGCTTCTTCGAGTTCCTGAACCAGTCCTGCCGGAAACCACGGGCTGACGGATTCGCCCACGTCCACGAGCAGGTCGAGGTCGCTTTCGTCGGTCGCCTTGCCCCGCACGGCCGGTCCAAAGACGCGCACGTTATACGCTCCGTGTTTTTGCGTGATCCTAAGAATCTCCTCGCGTTTTTCTTTCAACAGTTTCCCGGCGGTCATGTCCGGTCTCTCAAAAGATATTTTCTGCTGTGGAGCCTGATAGCCTGCTTGTTTTCCCTCCATGCGCAGGGTAGGGCGCTCGCCAAGCAGGGCCCTGACCAGCTTCCAGTTTTCCAGATCGCGGAGGAGCGCATCGAGGAGCGCCTGCGCTAATTTCCAGAACAGGCCACCTCTTTACTGGCGCTGGTTGAGCCGGATCATGATTTCGTTGTGCCCCATCCCTTCGGCACGCAGTTTGGCATAAGCCGCCTCGTCGATTCTTTCCCGTCGCAAAAACGCCCGTATGTCGTAGCGCCCCGGCACGACGACCGGGAGCTTGTCTTCTCGGATCATAAGATCGAGGGGATATTCTTTCTCTTCCATCGGCAAACGCACGACACGATGGTGACGGGCGGATTCGTACAGTGCCATCATGATTTCCACGGTGTCCCGTGCTTTGTAGCCCGATCCCCGGTGCTCCGGTCCGCCTTCGAGCCATGCAAGCAATTCGCGCATTTGCGCCGCGTGCGTGTTGCCCCCGATAGCGCCGTCTCCCTCTTTCATGTCAAGCGGAACATCCGTCCATCCACCGGAACCGGCATTCATGAGCCGAACGAGTGTTTCGCTGACATCGAGCAGTCCTCCTGTGCCCCGGATGAGAAACCATCCGGCAGACGCCCCCTCGCGCATGAGGTCGGACTGGACGAAAAGCTGGATGTTGCGTTCAAGCTGAACCAATCCCATACAGGCGTCCTCAATGGCCGTATCGCGCTCGTACCGATCGGTCTGCCGCTCCACCGCGCCCATGACCCACAGCGTCTTGGGGTCGTCCATGACAAACCTTGCCCCGTCGATGGCGTGCGTGCCCCAGTTGGCCAGCCCTTCCGCCACCGTGCAGTTTACCCAAAGCGGTTCGCCGATGGCCCCGTCCCGCAGGAGTTGCCGCGCTTTTTCCCATCCCGGCGTAAAACGGCGCTGATGTCCGATGACGAGTTTTGTCCCCGTCGTCTCACAGACTTCCACCATCCGGTCGGCTTCGGCCATGCCGATGGCCATGGGCTTCTCGCACACGATCCCTTTTGCCCCGCCCTGCGCCGCCGCGACCGTCATCGGGGCATGAAGCAGATGCCAGACGCATACGCTGACGATATCCGGCTTTACAGCCGCCATCATCTCTTCCACCGTTGCAAAACCGTGCGGGATGCGATACTCCTCCATGTACTGCCGCCGCGCCGTCTCCACCGGGTCGGCGACGGCAATCACATCGATCTCGTCGACCAGCGCATAGCCTTCCATGTGCGCGTGTGCGATCGACCCGCAGCCGGCAATGGCGGCGGTATATTTTCGGGCCATGTAGTTCTCCTTAGCGTTCAACCGCATCGGTGACAGCGAATCTTCTTGAAAATTTCATCCCAGTTGCCATCCTGCGCACAGTAGTCCAGCAACACCCGCAGTGCCTTGGACGTATCCGGGAGCCGGTACTGGGTTTTTATCTTCTCCAGCATATCCAGCGAATCCGGGTTGACCTTGAACGTCGCCTCGACTTTTACATGCTCGGACATGGGAAACCTCCAAAAGTATGAAGTATGAAATATGAAATATGAAGGATGAAAATGACGGTTGTGTGCCTACATTGACGGCTACGTTATTACGATAGATGTCTCCGTGTAAAAGGTCCAGACGAAAATACACTCCGGGGCGTGCGTTGGGTAGAGGCCAACCCTCAAGGGTTGCCGTTACATCAAACCCACACGCTCCGACCGGGCAATCACCAAGGGTTGCCCCTACTACGACACCCCTCTTTCCTATCTGTCTCGTACGCTTGACAGGTTGGATGTCGGGTGTATATTTGCGTTTCGCGGGAATGTCGGGCGATGGGTTTGCAAGACGGGTTCTCTTTTCTGCGTAGAGACCAAGATGCATAAAATTACGGACGACGAGATTCGGTTTTTTGACGAAAACGGCTATGCGATCATTCGGCAGGTATTGAATCCTGACGAACTGACACACATGCAGGCCGAGTCGCAGCGGCTGATCGACGAAGTTCTTGCAGGTGGCCCGGCGGACAAGGCGTGTCTGCGCGGCCCGGAGGGAACTCCCTACTATCTGACCTATCTACACGCCCGGCCCAACACCTTTTCGCTTCGT
>VGJU01000291.1 GCA_016867335.1 Candidatus Zixiibacteriota bacterium
GATCCTCGGCAAAATTTCTTATGTAAAAATCATTTCGTGGAGGAGTTTTCCGTCAGCGTCTTTACAACCGCCTGCGCAATCACGATGTGTCCGGCATGGTGGGGATGCACCGGCTTCGGACAAAAGGCATCGGCATCGCGGTACTGCAAATGACGCTCAAAAATATCCTGCGCGCGCACCAGACGCGTGCCATAGCGATCGCTCATGCGACATACCACGTCGATATATTGAGGCAGGACGTCCAGCACACGACTGCGAAAGGTCTGACCACTGCGGTCTCGGCTGATGTAAAACGGAGAGATGAGCAGTATCGGACATCCGAGTTCTCGGCGTGTTTCGTCCAGAATCGCATCGTAGGTCCGCTCGAACAACTCCGGGGGTACGGCTCCGTCGCCACCTCGCAAAAAACTGTGCAGATCGTTGATGCCGATTTTTATCGACAACCAATCCGGGCGGTGAAACAGGACGTCGTCCCTCCATCGATCCCTGAGATCGGTCACCCGGTTTCCGCCGATCCCCTTGTTGATATACCGGATCGCTCGGTCCGGATGACGGGCCGTAATCAGTTCGGATACAAACCGGACATATCCGTTTCCCAGAGGAGCCTCGGCGCCACGGCGTCCGAAATCTGTAATACTGTCACCGATAAAAAGAATCGCCTGGTTGTCTTGTACGGCAAACTCGCCCATGCGTATTCGCTCCTGTAAAAGATCAGACGGAGACCGGATCGTAGCATTGCTCCTTGAGAAACCGGAGCATTTTTAATCGGCGCGGTGGAGCGTCTGCAAACAGTTCAGGGGTATAGTAGCTACCCCAGTGCGCCGAATCTCGGCGATAGATATTGGTGATGTAATCCTCTTCCGCCTGTGTACGCGGTCCTTGCATATAGTTGACATAAATGCCCCGTCGGACGCCGTCTCCAAAAGCGCCGTGATACGTTTTTACGTTAAACACCACCACGTCGCCCGGATCGGATTCGAGCGGAAACGTCCCCGGCACGTCCGGCCCTGTGGTAAGGATCGATCGACCATGTCGCTCCATGCGTTCGCGGTACTGCGAAAGATGACTCCCCGGAAGCACCGACAGACACCCCGTATTCGAACGGACAGAATCGAGAAACACCACCACCTTGAGATGCGTATGCCCGTCGGGTGACACGTCGTCGTGATGCCACGGCGTACCGGTATAGTGATAAATGCCTTCGGATACGGTAAACACAAAATCAGGACCAATCAAATCTTCGACGATGGTGGTGATGGTCTCGTGGTCCAGCAGACGGTGGTATATCGCGGGATCGTGACGGTAAAACGGCAGTACCTGATGACGACGCGCCGCCTTGTCCCATGCGACGCCGGCGTTGGCTCGTGTCATATCGGCGTTAAAAGCGCCGATATAAGTTTTCATTTCATCCGGAGGTATTAATTGCCGGAATACAAGAAAACCGAGGGTCTCGAACAGGCCTTTCTGTTCGTCGCTAAGCATGGCATCTTCCCGGTAAAAGTTAGACTGGTTCCATACACGCAATGGTATTGTGGTTCACATCGACCGGAAAACGGCGATCTTCCGCTTCCTGTGTCAGCAAGGCCATAGGGCGCACACCCGGCTCGATAGGGTTACGTTCGCGCCACAGCTCACCCCGGTACGTACGGACCAGAAAGTCATCCCCGTCTCTTCCCATCACGTATTGCGGTTGAAGTGGCACTTTGCCATAGGGCGTGTCAAGCACGAAAAGAGGAACGGCAAACCCGGAAAGATACCCCCGCAGTTGCGAGATGATTTCCAACCCCTTTTCGATGCTGGTGCGCAGATGCGCTGTTCCTTGGAGTGCTTGGCACTGAAAAAGATAATAGGGTCTTACTCGGATTTTCAATAGCGACTTTACCAGCGTCTTCATGGTTTCCACATCATCGTTGACCCCTTTGAGCAACACCGACTGATTGCCGAGTGGGATACCGGCGCGCAGAAGCCGGTCACACGCCAGCGCCGCTTCGGGGGTTATCTCCGTCGCATGGTTGAACTGTGTGTTGAGCCAGATAGGATGATAACGCTCCAGCATGGCGCACAGTTCCGGGGTGATACGCTGAGGCAAGGTGCAAGGCGTGCGTGTGCCAAACCGGACGACCTCTACATGCTCGATGGCACGCAGGCGCGTGAGAATGTCCTCCAGCCGCTCGTCGGAAAACAGCAGCGGGTCCCCGCCCGTGATCAATACGTCTCGTATGGCCGGATGCGCACGGATATAGGCGATCCCTTCGTCGATCTTGGCGCGTGTGTGGTGCTCTTCCGCATTGCCGACAAAATACTCTCGGAAACAATACCGACAGTAAGTGGGGCACACGTTGGTAATTTTGAACGCGACCCGGTCCGGGTAGACGTGGACGATGGCATCCACCGGTGAGTGTTCGCGTTCGAACAGCGGATCCGGAAGCCCTATGGCGTCGTCCAGTTCCTCGAGGACAGGTATCTGTTGCCGGCGAAGCGGACACCCAGGGTAGTCCGGGTGCATGAGCGAGACATAGTAGGGCGTAATTGCCCATCGGTACTGCGCTCCGGCGGTGCGGATGCCCTGTTTTTCACGCTCGGAAAGCCGGATATAGCGCTCCAGGTCTTCGACTGTGGTAATCTGTCGCTGCAACTGCCACTTCCAGCTGTTCCAACGCGCCGGGTCGGTATTTTTTATTTCAAAGATATCGGTCATCCGTACGCGCCCGCTTCCAAAAACCCTAATAGACGACGCAGACGGGGATCTGCATCTTTGTATACGTGTTCGGGCATGGTGTAATTCATAAACGGAAAATACTTATGCCCGATGATACGACGGGCATAAGTGACCTGTGTGATGTACCGGATACGGTCGCTCCGATTAGGACCGCCGCGATGCCACACCTGATTGTTAAACATGACCACACTGCCTGCCTTACCGAGATTGTACCGTATTTTTTCCTCCCACGGTGTTCCCTCTATGGTTTTGGGCGTGGCCATGCCCAGCAGATGCGTACCCGGCATCACCTCGGTTCCTCCGTTTTCGATTTGGGTCACATCCGTCAGATAATAATTAGCTGTAAAGAACAGCACCGGCAGATGGACGTTTTTTGGAGGTTCTCCGTCGGTGACGATGTAGTGTGGCGGGTCGTCCTGATGCCATGTCGTGATGCCGCCGCCGGGTTTTACGATAAACGAATTGTTATGGATGACATGGCAGTTTTTGGCCACAAGCGCTTCGGCAAAACTGACGATCGGCTCCAAGCCAAACAGCCTGCGATTGGCCGTGCTGGTTTCGAACATACGGGTACGCAGCCGCAAAAGCGCGTCCGTATCCGTACGCTCGGTATCTTCGAGACGCTGGTCGAGATCGGTGCACAGTGCGGCGCACCATTCCGGTGGCAGCACGTTTTCCAGAAAAAGAAACCCGTCGCGGTGAAATGCCTCTACCCACGCTCGAATCTGTTCTTCACCGACCGTCTGACCGGCCAGATACGACAGAGATGCAGCGGACATGCCAACCTCCTTTACCTTTTGCATTTGAGTACGATGTTGCCGTCTTCCGGCGGTGTGACGGTCACCTGCGTCCACGATACGGGAGCGGGGTCGGGCAGGACAAGCAATCCGTTGGCTACGGATAGCGTATCGGTAAAGACACGGGGTTCGAACGGCGTCAGTATACCGGCCTGCACGATCAGACGGACCCCGTCCGGCCATACGATCGTGTCGCCTTCGACTACAGGGTCTCCGGCGCATCGCCACACCCACGGCTCCGCGCTTTGGCGCTCGACGGACAGACATCCGGGACGGGTCAACGCAAGACAAAACCGGTTTGTGTCGTCTCCGCATACGATTTCGGCGTACCGTCCGTTGTCCGAAATAGCGTTGACCTTTCTTGGGATGGGCGGTTGTTGCCAAGGGTTCGACTCCACGAGAAAAGGGCGACCACCGGCATGAAGCACCATTTCCCCGCGTCTTACGCCTGCGGCCATCCCATCCGGTTCCCAGCCATCCCGCAGGTAGGCTTCGTCCACCGAAGGGAAATGCCACGCCATGGGCGAACCCGGTGCGATATCGACCGGTCCGTCCGTATACCACAAATAGGCGTATCCGCCAAAAGAAAACAAAAGATGTTCGCCGTTTGGCGTTACAAACCGTGTACGTTGCAAACCACCAAGCGTTTGATCCCACAGCGCCAGCCGGCGGCACTGTGGGCGATCGTAAAACCGAGAGAGCGCCAACAGTACGGGGGCGTAGTAGTCGAGTTGGGCATAGGACGGCTGAAGCATGAACGAAGCGTGGTCAAACAGGTCGGTTTCGGTATGCGTAGCGACGATGCCGGCGAGCGCGTGGGTGTCCTTCATAAACCGCTCGTATGGGGAGAAAAGATCGTGTCCGGTAACACGCAGCAGGGCGTCCATAAACATGAGCCTATACTGCATGGTGGAAGCCCAGAACGATCCGCCTTCAACCTGCGCGCCATCCTCCGCCAGACCACGGGGTAGTAAATCTCTTTCAAATTTGGCGATGACGGCCTCGATCCACCGACCGGCATCGGGTGATTCACCCAGCAGAGTCAGCGCCGTTACACCAAACGAGGCGTATTCCACAATGGCATGGTGCGTGTGGAAGTCCGGTCCGGCATGTTCGGGGGTG
>VGJU01000292.1 GCA_016867335.1 Candidatus Zixiibacteriota bacterium
TACGTATTGCCGCTTAAGCGCGGGGAAAACGAATAACCTCGGAGTGCTGTAACGTGGTGACCTAAAAATGCTGTCACTTGTCATTGATTGCTCTTTTCACTGACCTACAATTGCTGTCACTTGTCCCTTCAACCCTTACTCTTGAGCCTTCTTCCCTATATACAGATCGCAGTAGGTCATGTTGTTGCCACGGAACGGATAATTGCCCCAGCGGTCCTGTTTGATCCCCTTGACATAGGGTTTGCGGAGTTCGTGCGCCAGCCCGTGCCATAAAAATGCCCCCCCCACGTCCGCCGCAAGGATACGGTCCGCCTCGGTGTAGAACCCCATCCGTTTCTGTGGATCGAGTTCGCCCGTGCCCCGGTCGATCATCTCGTCAAACTGCGGGTTGGTCCAGTCGTGGCGCGTAAACCCTTTGGGCTGGGATCGCCACACCACGCCCAACAGGCTTTGCGGGTCGGGAAAGTCGTATCCGAATCCGCCCAGACTCATCGGGATTTCCCACTCGTACATCCGCTGTATATACGTATTTCCTTGTACGTTGCGCAGATCGATCTGTATGCCCAACCCTTCCCGGAGTTGTTGCTGCACCACCTGCGCCGCCTGTCCAATGGCCGATTCAGCAGCGGCGTCGGGCGTCCACATCTCCACACGCGGAAACCTCTTGCCGTCCGGATAGCCGGCTTCGGCCAAAAGACGCCGCGCATTGGGCAGATCGAACGTCTGATACTCCTTATACCGATCGCCCGCATAGCCGGGGAAATGCGGCGGCAGCATGGTATACGCCGGAATCACAAGCGCTTTGAGTACCACGTTGGCGATGGTCTCCTGGTCGATGGCGTGCGCGATAGCCTGACGCACCCGCACATCGTTAAACGGCGGCTGGCCGGTACGGAAAAAGATATAGTTGGTGCTGAATCCATCATAGGCCCACAGTTGTTTGCTAAGCACAGGGTCTTTTTTGATCCGGTCCAACTCCGCCGGGCTGGTCACTTGAATCAGGTCGATTTCGTCGTTTTCAAACGCGGCGATCCCGCTGCCCCCCGCAGTGCTGGTCGCCCCGACCGGTCCGGTAAACCGGCGAACGATACGGCGTAGATACGCCCGATTGGGACCATTGTAATGCGGGTTGAGCGTAAACGTCATCCGCCGTCCCTGTTCCCATGTTTCCAGTTGAAACGCCGAATTGCTGACGCACTTATCCTGTTCGGTCCATTGTTTGCCGTATTTTTCGACTTGCCAGCGTGGTACGGGCGACGAGGTGGGAAACTGAAGGATATACGGCAGATAGGCACATGCTTTTTCGGTCTCGATCACCAGCGTTCTGTCGTCAAGCGTTCGGATGCCCACCGAGTCGATCGAGGCGAGTCTGCGCTGATTATGCGCTTTTGCCCCTTTGATATCGTAGTAGAAAAAAGCGTACACATTGCCACTGCCGGGATCGAGCAACCGGCGATAGGTGTAGGCAAAATCATGCGCGGTGACGGGGGTTCCGTCGCTCCACTTGGCGCCGGGGCGAAGATAAAGGGTCCATGTTTTGCCGTCCGGTGAACTCTCCCATCTTTCGGCAGCGCCCGGTATCAGGTCGTTGTTGTGGTCCAGCATGGTAAGCCGTTCAAAAAGAAACTCGCTTTGCCCCGATTCGTATACGGTCATGCTGATGTCGAGATTGGATGGTTCGTAGTTCTGATAGCGGTACACCTGCTCTTCGGGCGGAGCGGCGTCCGGCGGCAGGGGTTTGGCGACCGCATCCGCCGCCGCGTCGGGGGCGGTTCGGGCCGAATCGCCGGGGGGTCCGCCGTCTTGGCCACAGGCGAAGACAAGAAAAAAGAGCAAGAGGGAAAGGGGCGCGTTCGACTTGAAAATATACCTAGTCATGAGCGGCTCACAGGCGAAAGGTGGGAAGTGTGTAGTGCCGGACACCGTAAACTACAACCACGGTGGTTTGGGGTCAAGCGCGTGATTTTTCCGATGGGCGCTTCATTTCTTTAACATGCTATTTTTAGTATGGCGAACACCCCACACCGCTCGGCAGATTCCGGTATCGCCACCTCCAGTCGGCGCTTTTCTTCGGCTACCGTCGGATGATGCTGGAAAACGGCCAAGCGGCGTTTGTAGCTCACCCCGAAAAAGCGTTGCTCGACCTTGTTTATTTGGACTTTACATTGGAGCACCCCCACGCCCTTTTCGATTTTCGAGGATATCTCCAGGGAGTGCGTTCCGAGTTCTTTGTTTTCTCCCACCTTCGTGGGAAGGCTTGACGGTGCATCCCGCGCTCTGTATGTTCCATCCACTCCCCATCCGTCATACTCACGATACCCTTGCTGTCTAGGACCGACACTATGACAATCACACCCTTCAGAGTCTCGAACGAGGCGCTGGACGATCCGGAAGAACTACGTCGCCGTCTCGCGGACGACGGGTACGTTTTCATCAAACGGCTGCAGAACCCGGACGCCCTCCTCGCGTTGCGTCGGGACATCCTCCGTGTGTGTATGGCGGGTGGCTGGCTCGTCAAAGGGACGGACCCCATGGACGGAATCGCAAACGTTGCCGCGCAGTGTACCGAAGGCGACATCGAATACACTGACGTCTACCACGAAATCTACAAACTGGAGTCGTTTCATCGTGCGGGACACGGTTCTGAGGTCATCCGGGTGATGGAAAAGGTCGTGGATGGCCCGGTACTCCCCCATCCGCAAAAGGTCGCGCGGCTGTGGTTTCCCAAGTATACCGCGCACACCACACCCATTCATCAGGATTACGTGCATTTCCAAGGCACGTACGACACGTACACCTGCTGGGCGCCGGTGGGGGACTGCCCCATCGAGTTGGGCGGGCTGGCCATCCTTCCCGGCTCACACTAGATCAACGCGGTGCGCGAGCATCATTTCTCCCTGGGCGCAGGCAGCCTTGCTATCGATCAGGCGGAACTCCAGGACGAATGGGTCTCAACGGACTACGAGATCGGAGACTCGCTTATTTTCCACAGCCTGACCGTTCACCAGGCGTTGCCCAACGTCACGGAAGACCGTCTGCGCGTGTCGCTGGACAACCGGTATCAGGCGGTCGCCGAGCCGATCGCGGAGCACATGCTCCAGCCACATCTGCAGGGACACCACATGCTGACCTGGGATGACGTGTATCGCGACTGGACCTCGACCGAGCTCCAGTATTACTGGAAAACGCTACCGATAGATGAGATGGCACGGATCGAGAGATGGGGCACGCAAAGCTTTAACGAGGCGCTCGCGCTCGCCCACTAGGGTGATGCTCATGCCGCGCATCATCTGCGTCGCCTCGTCAAGCGCGACCCGACCTCCGATCTTGCCCGGCAGGCGGTGGAGGAGCTGGAACAGGGCGCGATCCGCTTCTAAATCGTGCCTTCTTGACAGGGACACGCACATGGATACACCCACTGGGAAGACAGCCATCATCACCGGGGGCGCCTCCGGTATCAACAGGGCCGTGGCAGAGGTGCTTGCGGAGGCGGGCATCGCTGGGCTGACCATCGCGGACATCGACAGCGGCGTGGTGACGGACATGTCCATGGCCCCGGAGGTGGAGCGACTCAGGGCTCGTCTGACCGCGTCACCGTCACAGCAGCAGACCCCACATAACAGGCCCCACATACAAAGGATTCCGCATGACCACATACGCGAACTGCATCATCCAGCCCTCGACACTTCCGACGTGGGAGGCGCGTGACACCTCCCGTTGTGTGACCCCTCTCATCACCCGCGAGACCTGCGGTTCCGACCGTATGGTGACCGGGCTTTGGCGTTTGTATCCTGGCCACGAGTCCGATCCCGACCTCCACCCAGACGCGGACGAGATTTATTACGTGGTGGCCGGCGAAGGCCGACTAGTCCTTGGCGACGAGTCCTACACCGTTCGTGCGGGCATGACCGTCTTTATCCCCGCCAATGTGCGGCATCAGTCTTTCAACGCAGGTCCTGAGGACTTGGTGTATTATTTCATCTTCGCCCCGGCCCCGGCCGGTCCCTCCATGCAAGAGGCGCAGGGGTGGGTGAAAAAAGAATAGAATAGCGGCTGATCGCGACGGACTTCCGTGCCACAATGGCGGTTAGCATACCCTTTCCATCCATGTTCAAAGAGGTCATCATGCGATCGACAGCCAGAACCCATTGGCGGCGTCTCGGCATGGGTATCAGTAGCCTGTTCGTTTTTATCGGGAGTATAGGGACCGTATCGGGGCAGACCGCAGCGGATTCAAGTGCGCAGGACGTAGCAGCGTTGCGTGCACAGATCGGCGCACTCGCGCGGCGAGTCGCGGAACTCGAGACGGCGCGGGAGACTACCACCCCAAGACAGCCCGCTGACGACCTGACCAAACAGATGGAGGACCTGAAATAGCGGATGACACATGTGGAGACGGCGCAGAGCGGCGGCACGGTCGCCTCCGCGCCGCACGATCCCAGCAGTCTGGTGAGTACCACGGTGACCGCGGGTGACGCGCCACGGTCGTTCCGCATTCCGGGGACCGACATCTCGCTCCGCTTCGGCGGCTATGCCAAATTCGACGCCAGCTACGATCATGGCGTGATGTTCACAGGTTCGCGATTTTTCCCGGATCAGGTCGCGGTCAGGGGAACCC
>VGJU01000293.1 GCA_016867335.1 Candidatus Zixiibacteriota bacterium
CCCTTTGAGTTCGTGGACCCTCGCGCTCAACTTCTGGCTCAACGAGCGTCTGGGTCTGCCTGGTGCCGCTCCGTTCGGGTTTCATGTCGTCAATATCGCGCTACACGGCATGACCTGCGTGGCGGCGTTTGTATTCCTGAACGCCCTGACCCTGCCCCGGTGGGTGAGCGCGACAAGTGCCGCGTTTTTTGCCGTACATCCCATCCACACCGAAGCCGTCGCCGCCATCATCGGACGTGCCGAAATCCTCGCCATGGGATTCGGTCTGACGATGCTGACGTTGCACCGCCTCCGCCGCTCCGCCGCCGTTTCCGCCATCGCATATCTCTTGGCGCTGTTGAGCAAGGAATCCGCGCTCATGTTTTTTCCGCTCGCGATTTCGATGGATGCGCTTTTTGCCCGCGGCCAGTAGCGTTTCCCGTTGCGCCGCTATGCGGGATATGGGGCGGCGGCGTGTCTGTGGGGAATCCTGTGGCTGTACGTCCACGGCACGTTGGCCGCTTCCTTCCCCTTTGTAGACAACCCGCTGGTCGGACTTTCTCCCGTGCTGAGAATATGCACCGCGCTACGCATCCAGCTTGACTATGTCGTGTTGCTTTTGTATCCTGTTACGCTTTCGTCGGATTATTCGTATCATCAGATTCCGCTGGCGTTGTCGGTGTGGGATGCAAAAGTCGGCCTGTTTCTTGCGATAACTACAGGCGCGGCGGTTGCGGGCTGGCGGTTTCGGACTTCCCACCCCGTCGTGGTCTTTGGCATGCTGACCTATGTCGTGCTGTTTGGCGTTACAAGCAATCTCATACAGCCCATCGGGACCGTCATGGGTGAACGACTCGCGTATGCCCCCTCGTTTGGGTTTTGCACGATCGCGGGCTACGGTCTGTGGGTGTTGTACAAAAAAAGGCATGTATGGGCGTATGCCATAGCAGGGCTGGCGATGGCCGATTGTGTCTATCTGACCATCGCCCGCAACGCTATATGGGCCGATGAATCCGTTTTTTACGAAAACAGGTACAAACCGCGCCCAACAGCGCCAAAGCACACTACAACTACGGAACGATGCTGGCCAAAACGGGAAAAGACAAAGAAGCCATACAAGCGTATCGGCGGGCAGTCGAAATTTTTCCGTTTTATTCGGAACCGCTGTACAACATGGGTAATGCCCTGCGCCGGATAAACGCTTCGGCGGACGAGGTTGTGGCCGCGTACCGAAAGGCCATCGAATACGATCAAGGACATCGTGAGGCGCACGCCAATCTGGCGGTCGTTTTGCTCGACGCGGGACGTGTACAGGAAGCCACGTCTGTCGTCGAGACGCTGGCCAAGCTGGATCCGGTCTTTCCGTCGCTCGCCTTTCTCCGGGCACGCATTGAGACAAGCCAGATGGCTTCCACGCTTCCCTTACCGGCGACTTTCGAGCAGGCCGTGACGGCCTACGCCGCCGGACGCCACGCCGAAACGATCCTGCTCATGAAACAGGCGCTGGACAGCGGCGTCCTGTCACCGCATATTCGCCGTACGGGATTGTTTGTCCTTGCCAATGCGTTTGCCGGTCTGGGGGACAGCACGCAATCCCGCCAGTATCGGGCGCTGGCGGAAAAATCCCGGCGCAGGAGTAGCACGTTGTCGATGATTACGCCTGCAATCCCTTGCTTGGATCGGTATAAAAAAGTGTTCCCCTCGTCCCTCATCCTTTCAAGGAGCTTTTCATGATGGCTACGATAGAAAAAGTCGCCGAAGTAGATGCCGTAGTAGGTGAAGGCCCGATGTGGGATGCGGCGTCCGGAAAACTGCTGTGGACCGACATCCACACGGGAAAGCTGTTTAGCTACGATCCGTCGGTCGATCGTTATGAAACGATTCATAGTGGATTTAACGTCGGGGGGTTTGCAGTCAACCGACAAGGCGGGCTGGCCGCCTGTATCTGGAACGGCGTCGTGTTGTGGAAATCGGACGACGAATGGGTCCGCATCGTCGATGAAACGTTCGAGGGCGACCCGCTCAAATTCAACGACGTCACCGCCGATCCCGAAGGCCGCATTTTCGGGGGATGTTATTTGGGTGACCGCCCCGGCAAACTCTATCGTATCGACACCGACGGCAGCGTGCGGACGGTCGAGGAAGGCGTGGGATGCAGCAATGGCATGGGGTATTCTCCCGATCTTAAAACCATGTACTATACCGACTCCGTCGTGCGCACCATCTATGCCTACGACTACGACCGCAAAACCGGCGACATCGGCAAACGGCGTGTTTTTGTACGGCTGGCCGACTCGGAAGGCGTACCCGACGGCATGACCGTAGATGCCGAAGGTTTTGTATGGACCGCGCTATGGTTTGGCGGGTGTATCGTCCGTTTCGATCCGGACGGCAAAGAAGAACGCCGTATCCATCTTCCCGCGTACCAGACATCCAGCGTCATGTTTGGTGGTAAGGATCTGACCGACATCTACGTCACCACCGCCAGCTTTCTCATTTCTTCCGGCACACCGCTCGACCCGACAGGGTACGACTGGAACGGGTATACAAACGGCTACCGAGGTGGCGGTCTTTTTCGTATTCGTCAGGATATCCGGGGGGTGGAAGAATTTCAGTCCGATTTTGCGTGGCCTAAGAAATAGGAGCGCCCATTTATGGATTTCGATTGTATTCTGCGTGGCGGTGACGTGGTGGACGGAACGGGCAAGCGTCCACGTTTCCGCAGTGACGTAGGCATTCGGGGAGGCGTCGTCGCGGGAATAGGCGATCTTTCTTCCGCCCACGCCGGTCGGTCGATAGAGGTGTCCGGTCGTATCGTATGCCCCGGTTTTATAGATGTACACGTCCACTCCGAAAACACGCTGTTGGGTGGACGCGATCAGATGGTCGCCGCGTGGCAGGGCATCACGACGCACCTGCTGGCCCCCGACGGTTTCGGGTGGGCAGGATTGCCCAAAGAAAAAGCGCGTGCGTTGTGGCATTACACACAGTTTGCTTACGGAGAACCCCGTTTTCCCGTGGACTGGCCGTCTATCGAGTCCTATCTGAGCCTGTTCCCAGGCCGATCGCCGCTCAACGTCTATCCGCAGGTTCCCCATTGCGCCGTGCGTGTAGCCGCCATGGGGTGGGAAGCCCGCGAGGCGACACCCGACGAACTCGAAGCCATGAAACGCATCACCCGCCAGTGGATGGAAGCCGGCGCCGGATGTTTGTGTCTGGGTCTCGACTATCAACCCAGCGCCAACACCTCTTTTGACGAACTGACGGAACTGTGCAAAGTAGTGGCCGAATACGACGGTATCTATGCGGCGCATCTCAGATATCAGATATTGGGGCGTGTCGAAGCGTGGGCCGAAACCGTGCGACTAAACCGCGCATCGGGTATCCCGGTGCATGTTTCCCACGAACGGGTGGACGAAGAAACCGCCCCGTTTCTCGAACAGGCCGACCGGGAAGGGGTAGACCTTACCTTCGAGTCGTATCTCTATCCCGCCGGAATGACACACATCACCATGCAGTTTCCGATGTGGGTACAGGCCGGGAGTCTCGACGACGTGCTTTCTCGTATGAAACTGTCTGAGACACGACAAAAGACCATCGCCTATCTCCGGGAGCAAAAAATACTCGGTGACCGCCAGATCGTCGGATATACGCCGTCAGGCCGCTATATCGGCATGACACTCGACGAAGCCGCCAAAAGCGAAGGGAAAACACCGGAAGATTTTGCCTACGACCTTGTGCTCGAAGAAAACGGCGTTCAGACTTTTGTCTCGTTTTGGGGAACACCAGCGGAAGAAAACGAAAAAACGCTCGACCGCACTGCCGTCCACCCACGCATGATGGTCGCCAGCGACGGTATCTACGACATGCCGCACCCACACCCGCGCGCCTTTGGATGTTTTGCGCAGATGCTTCGCAAATTTGTCCGGGAACGCGGCGTGGTTTCACTCGAATCGGCTATTTACAAGATGAGCGGTTTTCCGGCGGAACGCTATCGACTCAAAGACCGGGGAAAACTGCAAACCGGTCTTCCGGCGGATATTGCGGTTTTCGACCCCGAAATCGTCGCCGACCGCGCCACTTTTGCGGATCCGATTCATACCACCGTGGGTGTGGACTACGTGTTTGTCAACGGCCAACCCGTTATCGACCGGGGCGAACCGACCGCAAACCGTCCGGGTCAGGTATTGCGGCGTAATCCGTAGGACGAAATATGTTTCGCTCCTATGGGTTTCGGATCCGACGACGTAATGTACCGTATCCGTTATCGCAGGGTTTTCCATGTCCACACTGAACATAGACGGTATCGTTTTTTCCACCGAACTGCCCTACCGGTACGTTTTCGAACCGCACGAACAGGACGCCATCCGCGCCTGCAACGTAGAACACGGATTTTGCGTAGTCCGACAGGTGATCGATCTCGACACGGTCGAAAAACTCAAAACCTCGGTGCGTGAGACGCTCATCGGCGACCGTCCGCTCGGTCCGGGAGAAACGCGCGCCCATCTGCACTTTGTCGAATACTGTCCGGCGCTGGCAGCACTGCTCGACAATCCGATCTATATGTCTGTCGCCCGCGTGCTGTATGGCGAAGCC
>VGJU01000294.1 GCA_016867335.1 Candidatus Zixiibacteriota bacterium
AAAGACAGATATAGCTGCCAAGCAGCAACGCGACGATGGCCGTACATACGAAGCCGAGTATCCACGGTAACCCCCCATAGGAGGCTACCGTCTCGGTGATCCAGTAGACTTTCCCTGCACCCGTCACAAAACCAAAGACAAGTCCTATGGCAGCGATACGACGCAAACCGCTTGTCACCGCGTCGTGAAGCGCGACCAGCGCCGGTATCATCGCCACCCATGCCAACGGCCAAAGGTCCGTCTTGGGAAAGCTAAGGACGGTCAGTATGCCGGACAGCGTGGCGTATCCATACTGTGCTGAAACCGAGGAGGCGCGAAATAGGTTCATAGCCTTCAACAAATATCCCCGACGCTCTGCTGTCAATAGCCCAAAAGCAGTTGACCGATACGCTCGCGAGAGGTACATTTTACAACATCGAGATATATCGAGTGGATTTGCTCCGTTCTTGTCTTTCCGGAGATTCTTATGCAGCCCCTGCGAGTAGCCGTCATCGGTGTCGGGCGTCTCGGACAGGCGCATGCGCGTGTCTTTTCGGAAATGCCGGATGTCACGCTGATCGGTGTGTTTGACCCCGATGTCGCGCGTGCCGCCGAGGTCGCGGCGCGTTGCGGTACCCAGTCATGGCCGAACCCGGAAGCCTTGTGTGTCGCCGCCGACGCAGTAAGTATCGTCACGCCGACCGTTGCCCATGCCGAAATGGCGTCGATAGCCCTGACGGCAAAACGCTCGGTTTTTGTAGAAAAACCCATCGCCGCAACGCTTGAGGAAGCCGATGCGATGATCGCGTTGGCCCGTACCCATGGGGTTCCGATTCAGGTAGGACATATCGAGCGGTTTAACGGAGCCGTACAAGCGATTGAGGGACTTGACATTGCCCCCGGTTTTATCGAGTCGCACCGACTGGCGTCTTTCGATCCGCGCGGTACCGACGTCTCCGTGGTGCATGATCTCATGATCCACGATATCGACCTGATCCGGCATCTTGTCCGTTCGGATATTGTACACATCGACGCCACGGGCGTGGCGGTCATTTCGGACCGGATCGACATTGCCAACGCACGGCTCCGGTTTGCATCGGGTTGTGTCGCCAATGTGACGTCCAGCCGGATCTCGCTCAAAAAAATGCGCAAGATGCGTCTGTTTCAGCGCGATGCGTATATTTCCATGGATTTTCTGGAAGGAAAAAGCGAAATCTACCGTTTGCTGGGAGAAGACGAAACCGCGCCTCCGGGTATGGTAATCCCGGTAAATACGGGAACCGGCGTTTCACGGCGTATCCTGTGTGCTAGTCCACCCACATCGGCCCGCGAGTCGCTGGTTCTCGAACTCGAATCGTTTGTCCGCGCCGCTCGTGGGCTGACCGTGCCGCCCGTCACGGGCGAAGACGGACGCGAGGCACTACGGGTGTCGCTTGAGATCGTGAAAATCATCGAAGAGCACGGACGCTGAACCATGGACCTTCGGGCGTTTATTTTCAGAATCCGCAGTTTTACCCCCATACCTTTGTTGGCCGCCGTGTTAATCTTTGCCGATCCCAGTCTTGCCTCCTTTTTCATAGGTCTCCTCGTGGCGTTGACCGGTGAACTTGTCCGGCTATGGGCGGTCGGCTATACAGGCCCGGCCACGCGAACCCGCCATGTCGGCGCACCGACGCTGATCACCGACGGCCCCTATGCCTATGTCCGAAACCCAATCTATGTGGGCAACTTTGTCCTCAGTCTCGGTCTGTGCGTCATGGCTTGGGCATGGATGCCCTATATGCTCGCCATTTTTATGGTTGCCTTTGGCACTCAGTACGCCCTGATCGTATCACTCGAAGAGGAACATCTTTGCGAACGGTTCGGGGAAACCTACACCCGTTATCTTGCCCACGTACCCCGTTTTTTCCCCCGTTTTTCGCGGTATCCGCACGCATCGAAAACGCCGTTCGACCTGATCGCCGCGTTACGTAGCGACCGCCGTACCTTTCAGTCGATGACCGCCGTCATACTCCTTATTGCCGCGCGATGGTATTGGGGTCCATGAGTACCCGCCGCGTCATGATCATGGCAGGAGAAGCTTCCGGCGAACTGCACGGCGCCGGGGTGGTCCGGGCGATCAAATCGCGCGACCCTGAAACGTCGGTGTTCGGCGTGGGCGGCGAGCGAATGAAAACAGCCGGGTGTGAACTGATCTATCCCATCGAGCGGTTTGCCTTTATGGGGTTTGTGGAAGTGATACGCCACCTGCCTTTTATCCGCTCGGCGTTGCGCCGTCTGGAGCGTCTTATCCGCGAACGCCGTCCACAGGTACTCATCCTCATCGATTACCCCGATTTCAATTTGCGTCTCGCGCGGATTGCCCGCCGCTTAGGTGTACCGGTCCTTTACTACATCAGTCCACAGGTGTGGGCCTGGCGCGCCGGACGCATACACGACATCATCCGGCTGGTGGACGTGATGGCTGTCGTGTTTCCTTTCGAGACAGCCCTATACGAAAAGGCAGGAGGACGGGCGGTCTTTGTAGGACACCCCCTGCTCGAAGAGTTGGAAACGAGGTGGGACCGGGAGGAGTTCTGTCGCCGCGCCGGTCTCGACCCGTCTCGCCCCATCGTAGGTTTGTTGCCCGGCAGTCGTAAACAAGAGATTTCTCGGCTTCTCCCGCCACTTTCCGCAACGATCGCCCGAATACGTGATACCCTACCCGATGTGCAAGGCGTAGTAGGTCTTGCACCGACCATCTCGCGCGACTTGGCCCTGCCACTGCTCGATCCCGACGCTACGCTCGTCCTTGTCGAAGGGATGACCTACGAGGTCATGCAACACGCCGATCTGCTTATCGTAGCCTCAGGAACCGCCACGCTCGAATCCGCCTGTTTCGGGACACCGCTTTTGGTCGTATATCGACTGGCGCGGATCAACTGGTGGATCGCCAGACGACTGGTCGCCATCCCCGACATCGGACTGGTAAACGTAGTCGCAGGACGCCGCATCGCACCCGAATTTCTTCAGGATGAGGTAAATTCGGAACGGTTGTCCCAAGCCGCGCTCGCGCTCCTCGACAACCCGACCCGTCTTGAAGAGATGCGCGTGGCCCTGCGCGAAGTGCGCACCCGGCTCGGCAGCGCCGGTGCGTCCGAAAAAGTGGCTCAACTCGCCTTTGAATTAGCCCGAAGCGACAATTAAGGAATCGGCTATGACACCGAACACAGCTATATCGGTTTCCCTGAAAAAGCCATACACCATAACCTTTTGATATTCAATGTCTTTCATGTCTACAACCCAAATCGGCATTTCTTATGACCCCCCCCGTTGAACACGCAGCCCTGTTTTCCCTGATTGGCATGGCAGGTGCAGGACTGGTCACGGCACTCGGACACACACTTTCGGTCCGTTTTCTGCATCCGGAGTACGTGGAACAGGCACGCACGCACGCCGGGCGGGTCATCTACGCTTTCTGGCACGAGGGTCTGCTTGTCGCCACGTATGTGTTCCGACATCGCGGCATCCGGGTGCTGGTAAGCCAACATCGCGATGGCGAATACATCAGCCAAACCATCGAACGGATGGGATATACCACGGTTCGAGGTTCCACGACACGAGGCGGAACCGCAGCACTGTTTGGCATGGCGGCCGCGGGACGAACCGCTGACCTCGGCATTACCGTAGACGGTCCGCGTGGCCCCCGTCACCAAGCACAACCGGGGGTGTGTCATATCGCTCGGCGTTCGGGACTTCCTATCCTTCCGTTTGCCGTAGCCTGCTCACGGCAAAAAAGATTGTCAAGCTGGGACCGCTTTATCGTCCCCCTGCCGTTTGCCCGAGTCACCATCGCCTTTGGAGAACCTATACTTGTTCCCCCAAAATGTCGTGGAGAGTCGGTGGAAGCCCTTCGCCTCGAACTGGAACAACGCCTGCACACGGCCATCCATGTCGCTACGGAAGATGTGGGAGATAGACAAAGGGACAAATCGTGATCCCCATCTCGATGCGTCTGTTGCATGATGAAACCATTATCGCTTAGGACTGCAAGAGGTTAAAAAACACCCTTCAACCCAAGGATGTACATTGTATACGCTGTATGCGGGATTGGCCACGCTGATCGTTTTTGTCCTGTCGCCGGTGTTGTGGCTGGCCGCACGGACAGACCGGTGGGGCTTGCGTCAACGGCTACTATGCGACATACCGGACGATACACCGGACGGTGCGCCCCTCGTGTGGTTTCACGCGGCGTCCATCGGTGAAGTGACGGGACTGGCGCGGATCGTTCACGCCTTTAGCGCCGCGTATCCTGCGCACCGAGTTATGGTGACGACCATGACCACCGCCGGTCTCGAACACGCGCGAAGGCTTGTTCCCCACGCCCATATACACCGTCTTGCACCGCTGGACACCCCGTATGCCGTACGTCGCGCGGTGGCGTGTTTCAGACCGGCAGCGCTGGTGCTCGTGGAAGGAGAATTGTGGCCTGTGACGATCGCCGGTGTCCATCGGAACGGCTGTCCCGTCGTCTTGGTCAACGCCCGTATGTCAGACCGCAGTTTTCCGCGCAATCGGTTTATTCGTCCACTCATACGGTTTATGCT
>VGJU01000295.1 GCA_016867335.1 Candidatus Zixiibacteriota bacterium
GCGGTCGAAAAGAAACGGGCCTCGTTCGTTGCCCCGCCAGCGTGCATAAGTCCACCGCTCATCGCGCACACCGCGCCAGAACCCGACCCACTTGCCTCGGTGTGGCCAACCGGGACCTAGGATTTGCATGTATACCGAGTCGTTACGCGGGCCATCCTGTCCTAAAAGGTGATGCGCCATGCTGTTGCCCTGCACGCCCGATGGTACGGACAGACCGCAGAGTGTAAGCAGGGTAGGCATCAGATCTACACTGCTCACCAAGGCGTCGCTTCGGGTTCCGGGCGCGATATGCCCGGGCCACCGGGCGATAAAGGGAACATGCACCGACTCTTCGTATGGAGTGGCTTTCGACGCGCGAAACGAGTGATGCATCCACCGATCCATAGGCTTTCCAAAACCGTGACTGCTCAGATGGTCCCCGTGGTCAGAGGTAAAAATGACCACGGTGTCGTTGCGCAGACCGAGTCGGTCCACCGCTGTCAAAAGACGCCCCATCTCATCGTCGAGCCCGGAGATATTGCCGTAATAGTCGGCGATTTCTTCACGGGCATAGGCGGCAAAGGCTTTGGGGACGTTGGGCGGCAGATCGACTTCCGCCGGATTATACCGTTTGTGCTTGCGCGGATACTGGTCGTACGGCCAGTGCGGTGGCCCCCAACTCAGCATGAGACAGAACGGTTGATCTCCCGGATCGGCGGCATGGCGCTCCAAATATCCGATAGCAAGGTCGGTCTCGCGCGTCGGCGCCCAGCCGTCGATTTGGATCGGTCCAACTTCGTTTTCGTAGTATTCGACGTTGTAATAGTCGTGGTTGCAGTTGTACGCCGCCATGTAGTCGAACCCGTACCGTTTGTCTTGGGTATAAGGCGGATAACCCAAATGCCATTTGCCTACATACCCGGTACGGTATCCGGCGTCGCTCAAGGTCTGGGGAAACAGCGCCTGATCTTCGCGCAAAAGGTATTCGTTGTCCATGATGCCATTAGCGTGCGAATACCGACCGGTCATGAGCTGTCCCCGGTACGGCGAACAGATGGGGCAAGAAGACAGCATCTGGTCGAGTACGACGCCCTCGCCCGCGAGTCGGTCTAAGTGCGGTGTCCGAACCACCGGATTGCCGTTTGCGCCAAGCGCCGAATACCGGTGCTGGTCGTCGAAAACAAACAAAAGGTTGGGATGGGACATAAAGGTCACACGCCCTCAACGGCCTTTTTGAGTGCTTCGCCTTGGGTTTTCCACCACTGATACAAAATGGTCACGTCGGTTCCGATACAGAAATGACGCACCCCCATGTCCAAATAGTATTTCGCCTGATCCGCCGTGCCGATTTCAGCTCTGGGGTGTTTGCCCGCGGCGAGCGACTTTTCGATCACCATACGCTCCGTGGCGCGGGTTTCCGGCGCGTGCCACTGCCCGGCTTTTCCTACACTCATGGTAAAGTCGGCAGGCCCCCATTGTATCATGTCGATCCCGTCGATGGCGAGGATTTCGTCAATCCGTTCCACCGCCGAGGCCTTTTCGATCATAAAGGCGACAACCACATCTTTGAGCGCCTCGGCATAGCCGGGACTGCCGCCATAGCCCATATAGGAAAACCGTCTCGTCGCCACTCCGTACGTCCCTTTTGCATCGGGAGTGTCGGGTTTGCACAGACGGATACACTCCTTGAACTCGTCGGGGGTGCGGCAGTCGGCAAACAACACGCTCTGAAATCCGGAGCCGATGGCCCGCTGTGCCAGAAAACCCCTTGGCTCCTGATCGACCTTGATCATCATGCCGAGGTTGTGCAATTCGCCTGCACGACACAGGTGGTCCAGATCGTGCAGATCGTAAGGCGCATACTCGCCTACAAACTCGACATAGTCGTAAAGACCGGCATGACCGACCACCTCGACGATCGACGGCCATATCGTATGGATATGGGTAGACAAAGACGGCTTGCCGGACGCGAGAAGTTCACGCAATCTGTTCGGACGCATGGATATACTCCAAAGGGGATGTTTGACTTCGAAATGCTTACTTGTTGTATTCCGCCAGCTTTTTGGTTTTGAATGCTTGAAACTCTTCATTCATCTGATCGGTCCATGCGCCGTCCACCTGTCCGGGTAGATACCGGCCTTCGCGCAACATGGCATGCCCCCACTCGTCTCGCAGACGGGTTTCTTCGGATTCTACGACCACCTGTTCCGCTAAATGCGCAGGGATAAAGACGACGCCCTCGACCGTGCCAAGCACGATATCACCGGGAATGACGGTCGCCTCTTTGCCAATCCGTACCGGTATGTTGATGCCAAGCAACGTCACATCGCGGATGGCCGTCGGGTCAACGCCGCGCACAAAGGAAGCCATGGGCACCTCGTTGAGCCGCTGAAGATCACGGACCCCACCTTCGATGACCATGCCGGTCTTTGTCTTGGCGTAGATCGAGTTGCCAAGATTGTCACCGGCAAACGTACCGTCTTTGACCTTGCCAAACAGGTCGATGACGATCACGTCGTTTTCCTGCAATGTGTCGATGACCCACGAGTTCTGGCCGCCTACACAGCTTTGCGCCTGGCCTTGCTCCTGAACGGCGCGCTGAAGATCGGGGCGGGAAGGAACGAACATGCCGGTGACCGCCCTGCCGACCAAGGTACGCTCGGGCTGGAGAATCATCCAGTCGCCGGCAAACTGTTGTTGATACCCGTGCCCGTGTATCGTTCCCCAGGCTTCTTCGATGGTAACCAGTTTCATGCGCTCTACGATGCTGTCCGAAACACGCGGTCTTCCGTCGGGAAAACGTTCACCGGTCCAATCCGAGGTGATGGCGCGTATAAACTCCGGAGAACTCAGACCGATCTGGGTCATGGAAAACTCCTTGAAAGGATGAGGTGGGAAGGATGAAATAGGAAATATCTCGCGCTACCGATGCTCTTCGAGCCAGACTTTTAACGGAACGTCGGCATCGACGGGTGAAAAAAGACCGTTGGCGTTGGTGGTAACCCCTAAAAGCTGACGGCGGATGGGATCGGTACAGGTGGCCAAGATATGGCCTACGGTCATATCGTCCTTGGTGCGGAGCCAGCGATAGCCGTATCCATAAAACAGCACCTTGCGCGTGACGTCCGAATGGTTTGGACTGGCCGAATGCCACAGCCTGCGGTCGAAAAAAACAGCGGTCCCCGGTTTGACGCATACGGGCGTAGCCCCCGCCGGGTCGGTGACGCCGTCGGACGGACGGTCGAGCGTATCGGTCAGGTGACTGCCCGGAACGACATGAAAGTTGCCTCGTCCCGGAACGGATACGTCGCTCAGAAAATAGCCGATTTTGAGCGACAGACGCGGTCGCGGGTGGGTCTCCATCTCTTGATTGACCCGCCCGCTGTCCTGATGCCAGCCGAGTTGTTTGGGCGAATGATCCGCATCCGGTCCAAGCGGCGGGGTCACGCCAAGATGCGTGTGATACAGATAGATGTTCCAGCCGAGAAGTCCATACACAAGCGGAAAGGTGGTAGGCCAGTCGAGCAGTTCGACAAATGCCTCGTCATGTCCCAAAAAATTGGGGTAAAAAAGCGCCTGATGCGGCTCTACCCTGCCGGCGCACAGCTCCTCCTCCCATATCCGGTCCACGGCTGTCGTCAACCGATCCACCATGAAAGCCGGAAGCGCATTTTCCACGATCAGTAACCCGTCGGTTTCGAAAGTGCGTTTCTGTTCGGGAGTGATTTCGTGTGTCAGGGCCGCAAGGTCCATGACCGGCTCGCTTTCCAGAGAGGTCAATCCGAAATGCAGATCAGCGTTTTGAGTGAATCCTGTGCCGCTGCGGTCACCCGGACCCCCATGGCCGTATCTTCCAGTGGATAGCGGTGCGTAACCAGTTTTTCCGCCGAGATGACACCGGCTTCGACAAGGTCTAGCGCGGTGCGTGTATCGTTTGGACCGCAGGAGTAGCTGTATACCAGCGATATCTCGTTGAAATACAGATCAAAGGGATGGATGTCGAGCTTCTCGTTTTCCGGAGTGGGCCAGAAAAAAAGCACGGTACCGCCCTTTCCCGCACAGGCGATCCCCGTTTTCATGGCCGGCACGCTCCCGGGGCCGACGATCACGATATCGGCTTTTACCCCATCCGTATAGGCTGCTACAGCCTCTTCGAGCTTTTCTTCGGCGACGTTGACCACCCAATCGATACCCAGTTCACGTGCCTTCTGAAGACGATAAGGAACCTTGTCCGCCCCGATGATCGTCTTAGCGCCGTAATGCCGTGCGACGATGGCGTTGAGTATGCCCATAAACCCCAGCCCGATGATCAGGACGATGTCGCCGGGACGCACCCGCGCGCGTTCGACAGCCTTTACCGAACAGGCCGCCGGTTCGATCAGCGTTCCGTCTTCGAACGATACCCTGTCGGGAAGCACCAAGGTATCGTAGCGAAGGTTGATCTCCGGTATGCGGACAAATTCGGCCATGCCACCGGGGTCCAGTTGCGAGCGTTTCCACGCGGCGCACATGGTATAGTACCCCCTGCGGCAATGACGACAGCGGTGACAGGGCGCGTGGTGATGCACGAACACGCGGTC
>VGJU01000296.1 GCA_016867335.1 Candidatus Zixiibacteriota bacterium
GCGATGGCAACACGAAACCTGTGGCGTGGTGCGCGCCGCTCCAGTCGTAGCAGGTAACCGGGTGTATATCGTATCGACCGACCGCAGGCTTTACGCACTCGACACCGAAACCGGGGATCTCGTATGGCAATACCAAACCCAAGGGAGCCTTACCGTGTCGCCGACACTCGTGGACGACCTGCTCATCATAGGATCCGAAGACCGTCATCTGTACGCTTTCAAACAATAATGAAAAACGACATCCTTGCCTTCTTTTTCGCCGTCTTACGAACCGTTGGTCCGGGGAGCGGAACACCGACAAAAATCCGCGTTGTCCGGGGGCTGTACGTAATCTTTTCGATCTGGCACGCCGCCACCGCGGTCGGGCAGGACGATCCGGGTTATCTCGACCTCACCTCCGTGCCGAACGGGCAGCCCGTATACATAGACGACGCCCCTGCCGGGCCGACAGCGCTCATGCGCTATCCCCTGGCGCCGGGCAAACACCGTATCCGCATCCCGCATCCGAACCGGACCGATTGGGACGCCCGCGACTGGGCACAGGACATACACGTCTCCTCCGGAGAGACGATACGGCTCCATGTTCCCTTTACCGGCCCTGTATCCGTAACCACGGATCCGTTTGACGCAGTCGTTTTTGTAGACGAGCGATATGTCGGCTCCACCCCTGTCCGTCTGAGCGATCTTGCGCCCGGTCCCCATGCCCTGCTCGTCCGAAAATCCGGTTACGAAGAAATACGTCGGACATTGGTCGTAGCAGATACGAGCCGTCAGACGCTATCGTTTACCCTGATACCGGAAACCGGACCGCACCGGACCACGGTTTCCGTACATGCCGACTGGAACGGGCGAAGACAGAAAATCATCGGCTATGCCGCCATGGGGGTCGGGGCGGTGTTCGGAGGGCTGGCGCTTCATGCCAGCCGCGAGGCGGATCGAGCATACGAGCGGTATTTGAACACCGCGGATCCGGTTGCGCTGGAAAGCGCTTTTCGGCGCGCGGCCCGATACGACACGCGCGCCAGCCGATATGTCGTCGTGGCACAGGTAAACTTTGCAACTTCTTTTTATTTTCTTGTCGCGCGGGCGTTTGGAAAACAAAAAGAGCGATAAACCATGTTACATCTTTTTGCTACGTCTTGGAGGGTTCTTATCTGTCTTGTCCCGGCACTTGTCTTCGGTGTTTCCGGTTTGGGATGCGACCGAACGGGCCGAGCACGGGGGAATCCGCTCGATCCGCTCAATCCGACGACGGGTGGAAGCCCGCAGGGGCTTCGGGCGATAGCCGGTCATCAAAAGGTGTCGCTGTCGTGGCCGAACCTGTCGCTCGACGCGCTGACCGGATACCGTCTGTACCGTTTCGGCGCCGGCGTGGCCGATACGATCAACCTGCCGGGATTGCCGCTGCCCCATGCGTTTGTGGACAGTACCGTAGCCAACGGCGAAACTTATACATATCGGCTGAGCGCGATCATCCACAGCAACGGCAACCCCACGCAGGTGGAAACCCCGACATCGCGCCCCATTTTGGCGACACCCGGTCCCGAAAACTGCTGGGTACTGGACGACGGGCTAAGCGTTATCGTGACGCTGACCGCCGACGCGCGGGCTATTTCGAAAGAAGTGGCTTCCATTTTCGACGCGCGGCATCTGGCCGTCGATCCGTCCAACGGCGGATGCTGGACCACCACGCGCTTCGGAGGTGCGGAAGACGGCCCCGTAGCCGTTCGTTTTGGTGCGGACGGTCGTCTGGAGACCACGATTACCGGATTTCATTTTCCTGCTTCGGTGGCCGTAGACCCACGTGACGGCAACGTATGGGTAGCCGATATCGGCGCTATGATAGAGAAGGAAAGCAGTGTCGGAAAATTTAGCCGAACGGGGCATCTTTTTTTTCAGCTTTTGGGTTTTGTAGAGCCTTCCGGCCTGGCGATGGATCCCCGGACGGGCGACTGCTGGATCGCGGACCGAGGCACCGGGCGTCTGAAAAAAGTGTCGTCTGACGGTGTGGTACAACTCGACCTAGGTGTCTTTACGCAACCCTCCGCCGTAGCGGTCGATCCCACCGGGGGGGACTGTTGGGGGATCGACGCGGCGACGAATCGGATTTTTCGTCTCCGGGACGATGGAACCCTGCTGGCGAGCATTTCGGGTTTCTCGCGCCCTGCGCAACTGGCCGTCAATACGTTGGACGGCTCCTGTTGGGTCGTGGATACGCAAACAAGAGACCTTGTTCGGATCGACCCCGGAGTGCCCGACGGATATTCCATCACCGACCGTCAGGATTTTCATAGCATACCGCAGGATTTCGATTTTCCGTTGGGGCTTGCCATCGACGCGGTTTCCGGGCATATATGGGTTTCGGACATCGTACGAGGCGAAACGACAAAACTAACGCTTGACGGACGCGTCGTTCAGCGGTTTTCCGCGCTTTCCGTGCCTATCGCCCTAAGCGTCGATCCCGGTCCCAGATAACCCGCACGGAGTCTTGCCATGCGCAGACCCATCTATATGGACCATCACGCTACCACCCCGCTCGACCCGGACGTGCTTGCGATCATGACGCCTTATCTGCTGGGTGAAAAATCCCGTCGGGCAGAGGAGGAAGCGGTCGAGATTGCACGCGGACAAGTAGCCCGTCTGATCGGAGCCACACCGGAAGAAATCCGTTTTACCGGCGGCGCGACCGAATCGGACAATATAGCGATCAAAGGCGTTGCCCGCGCGCTCCGGGATCGGGGCAGACATATCGTCACCTGCAATATCGAACACAAAGCCGTGATGGATACCTGTCATCGGCTGGAAGAGGAAGGTTTCAGCGTCACTTATCTTCCGGTGGATGCGTACGGCATGTTAGACCCGAAGGCCGTCGAAGACACCCTCACGCCGGAGACGATACTGATCACCTTGATTCACGGTCACAACGAAATTGGCACCATCAACCCAATCCGCGAGATCGGGCAAATCGCAAAAAAACACGGCGTCCTTTTTCATTCCGACGCGGTGCAGACGGTCGGCAAAATTCCGGTACACGTAGACGATCTGGGTGTGGACCTACTTTCCGTCTCGGCACACAAGATTTACGGTCCCAAAGGAATCGGAGCGCTGTACGTGCGCCGGAAATCTCCGGAAATCCATCTGGCTCCGCTTACTGTCGGGGAGCCGCTTTCCCATGCGTCCGGCATCGTGGGACTTGGCACGGCCTGTGTCCGCTGCGCCACCGGGATGGAAGAAGAAGAAAAACGGCTTACCCGTTTGCGCAACCGTCTGTATCAAGGACTGCTGGATCGCGTGGACGATATCTTTCTCAACGGACACCCTACCCAAAGACTTCCGGCCAATCTAAACGTGAGTTTTGCCTTTATCGAAGGCGGCTCGCTGTTGCTGAGTCTGCGCGACATTGCGGTTTCGTCGGGTTCTGCCTGCACCTCGCGGACGACCGTCGATCCTTCGTACGTACTTTTAGCACTTGGGCGGGACGAGACGCTGGCCCAAAGCGCGCTTCGTTTCGGACTCGGACGTGCAAACACCGAGGAAGAAATAGACTACGCGGTCGAAATCGTTTCGCGTCAGGCGAAAAAACTCAGATCGCTATCTACGCATTACCGTCTCCGACCGTCTCATTCTTCGGAAAACCCGAATAGGGGTTGACAAAACCGGACCGAGACGTTATATACTATTAGATTAGAAGAGAAAGCGAGGGCAGATACATTGACCGCCCTGCTTCCGGAATCCGGACCGAATGTAACGGTTATACCCCATAACGTAGGAGGAAAGACGCATGGTGACGGTAACCGAGGCTGCTGCCGACAAGATCAAAGGTATGTTGACCGATCAGGGCAATCCGGAATACGGGTTGCGTATGATGATTGCCGGTGGTGGCTGCTCAGGATTTCAGTATCGGCTTGCTTTCGATAAACAGGCGAACGAGGTGGATCAGGTTGTCGAGCAAAACGGTATCAAGGTATTTATCGACAACAAAAGCATGATTTACCTTATGGGTGCCGAACTGGATTATGTCGAGGGGCTTATGGGCGCGGGGTTCAAGATCAACAACCCCAACGCCAAAGGCACCTGTGGTTGCGGCGAATCGTTTCAGGTATAACCGAACGAGCTGAAAAATCTTGGGGAGGGTCGGGTCGAACAAAGTCAAATCGGCCGGGCACTCCCCATTTTTTTAGGTGGCATACTGAGCGCGGATAGCAAAGATGATTAGGTAAGACCGTTCGCGGTGAGCCTGCTGAGCCGTGAGCCTGACAAACGGATGAGATTGTCAGAGCATCCCAAATAGTGACCGTGCTCAGTATTATATACTGGATACGAGGGATTGACGTTGCCCGTAGAACAACCGGAAATTCAAGAGCACTCCTTTCCCGCAGATCCGCCGGTGCGGCGCATCGTTGCCATAGCTAGCGGAAAAGGCGGTGTGGGTAAATCCACCGTGAGTGTAAACACGGCGCTTGCGCTTGCGCAGACCGGTCTGCGTACGGGATTGCTCGACGCCGATATCTACGGCCCCAACATCCCGCAGATGATGGGTGTCCGACAGACTCTAAA
>VGJU01000297.1 GCA_016867335.1 Candidatus Zixiibacteriota bacterium
TTCAAAAAAGAAGTGACGCTGATCAACCGTTTTCGGTTCAACTATTCGTTTTCGCCCGAACTGTATATCAGCTCTTATGTCCAACTCAACCATAGTCGGAAAACCGCATAAAATCTCCAAACCGGCTCCGTCACTTCGCTGACGAGCAATTTTTTGTTTGCCTATCAGTTGCAGACCGGTCATTCGTTTTTCGTGGCCTATAACCAAGTGTCGGACGACAACTACTCGGCGCTTGGCATCGGGTCGGTGGGAACGCGGACACCGTTTCGCAACGCGGCGTCTGCCATTGTCGCCAAGTTTCAATATCTATTCAACATCTGACGCCGGACCGGAGCGGCGCGCATGGGCGGCGTTTGCCGCTCAACGCGCCCGTCAGCTCAAACAACAAGTGCGCCATTGCCGTGCGTATCGCTTTTCCCTATGCTGTACGGGTGAAATAAAACGAAGTCTTGTCCAACCAACCCAAACGGAGGGAGTAGCGTATGGCCGTTCTTTTACCCGATTATACCGGAATGCCGTTTAAAGTGGCAGACATGTCCCATGCAGATTTCGGGCACAAGGAAATAGAAATCGCGGAGCAGGAAATGCCCGGTTTGATGGCGGTCCGGGAAAAATATGCGTCCGAAGGCCCGCTGGCAGGCGTACGTATCACCGGCTCGCTTCACATGACCATACAAACCGCCGTCTTGATTCGGACGCTCCATGCGTTGGGGGCCGACGTCCGCTGGGCTTCGTGCAACATCTTCTCGACCCAGGACCATGCAGCTGCGGCAATAGCCGATTCCGGCATTCCCGTTTTTGCGTGGAAAGGTGAGTCACTCGAAGAATACTGGGAATGCACGCTTCAGGCGCTCACGTTTCCTGGAGGCAAAGGCCCCCAACTGATCGTGGACGACGGCGGCGACGCCACGCTTGTCATACATCGCGGATTCCGCGCAGAAGACGATCCGTCCCTTCTCGACATCCCTACCGACAACCGAGAGCTGGCCATCGTAAATGCCCTTCTCAAACGCCAACTGGAAAGGGATGCGCAGTTTTGGCATCGCATGGTCGCCGACATCAAGGGGGTTTCCGAAGAGACGACGACCGGTGTTCATCGGCTTTATCACATGATGAACGAAAAAACGTTGTTGTTTCCTGCCATCAATGTCAACGATTCGGTCACCAAGTCCAAATTCGACAACCTTTACGGTTGCCGAGAGTCGCTGGCCGACGGGTTGAAGCGTGCGCTGGACGTGATGGTGGCGGGCAAAACGGTCGTGGTGTGCGGTTATGGCGAGGTAGGCAAGGGATGCGCCCATTCCATGCGGGGATTTGGCGCGCGCGTGATCGTGACCGAAATCGACCCGATATGCGCGTTACAAGCGGCTATGGAAGGCTATGAAGTGGCGACCGTCGAGGATGCGCTCCCCGAAGGAAACATTTTTGTTACCGCTACCGGAAACCGTGATATCATACGCATCGAACACCTCGAAAAAATGCGTGATCAAGCCATCGTGTGCAATATCGGCCACTTTGACAACGAAATCCAAGTGGATGCGCTCAATGCGTATTCGGGTATCCGACGGCTCAATATCAAACCACAGGTAGACAAATACACTTTTCCCGACGGGCATTCAATCTTTTTGCTTGCCGAAGGCAGACTTGTCAACCTTGGTTGTGCCACAGGACACCCCTCGTTTGTCATGTCCACGTCGTTTACCAATCAGGTATTGGCACAGATCGACCTGTGGAAAAACCCCCATGAGATCGGCGTGACGACGTTGCCCAAATACCTTGACGAAGAGGTGGCGCGGCTTCATCTGCACAAACTCGGTGTACGGATGACACGGCTCACCCGAAATCAGGCCGAATACATCGGCGTGTCGGTTGAAGGACCGTACAAGCCCGACCACTATCGGTATTAGCCCTATCCTAGGTGTGTACCCGACGTTCCGCCCGGACAAGCCGGGCGGAACGTCCACCAAACCTTATGGACGAGGAAAAACCACTCAAAAGGCTGTCTCGCCCCCTTTCGCGCATCGGTCGCATGAAGGCTTTTCTTTCGTACATAGGTCCGTCGCGCGCGACTTTTGGCTTTTTGGAGCCGGGGCGTCTGGTGGACGGCGATCTCGAACTGGTGCTGTGGGAGACGGGCGAGGCCGATCCGGGAAAGGGGTTCGTACCCGGCTATGCGTTTCACATGATTCGCGCCGGGGAGCCGTATACCGTGATGGGGCGTATTTCGCTTAGGGTAGGTTCTACCGAGCACGTGGAAAAATATGCGGGACACATCGGCTATTCCGTGGAACCGGCGTACCGGGGTCGCCGTCTGGCCGCGCGCAGTTGTCGGCTGTTGTTGCCCCTGGCATCGGCGCACGGGCTAAATCCACTGTGGATCACCTGCAACCCCGAAAACGGTCCCTCACGCCGCACCTGCGAAATCCTCGGCGCAACGCTTGTCGAAGTGGTTCCCATACCCCGGACCGATCCTCTCTACGCATCAGACACCCAGTGGAAATGCCGATACAGGATCGATCTGTAAACATCTTCACTGCTCCGAATGACGCGCCACGAAATGCACCCGGTTCGACCGCTCCGACGCCTTCGAAAACGTAAACCCGTCAAAAGACCCGGCAAGTGAAAACCCACTCGCCAGCAAGGTGTTTTCTATGTCGGCGACCGGATAGATACGCTGTTCGTGGCGCTCGAAGTGGTGCTGGCGCTCCTCGCCGCGTCGGAATACCAACCGAAACTCGTTGACCTGAATCCGAGGCTCTGCCAGATATTCGCTACGGCGGACATACGAAAAATCCCGCCCGGTCTCCTGATCGGTCTGGCGGTGAAAATACCGTCTCGAATTGTTTTCCGTACATACATCGAACACAAAAATGCCGTCGGGCTGTAAACGCCGTTTTACCGACTCGAACATGCGTTGCATGGCGTCCAGGTCCATGAGATAATTGGCACTGTCGTAGAGACACAGGGCGGCATCGAAAAAACCCGACATCGGCGGCATGGCCATGTCACCGGTTTTGTAGAGAATGGGTTGCCCCGCTTCCTGGGCTTTTCGCTCCGCCACGGCGATCATGGCGGCGGACCGGTCCACGCCCGTCATCCGATAGCCGCGCGTAGCAAGGATAGAGGCCAGATTGCCCGTTCCGCAGGCCAACTCGAGTATCATACCCGGCTTTACCCGGAAACGACGAAAGATATCCTCTATATAGTCCGCCCAGAAGGGATAATCTACGTGCCGCATCACAAAATCGTAGATCTCCGCCAGCTGTTGGTAAGGATCCGACGGTATTTCCGATGTGTCGTTATTTTTCCGAAAGAACATGAGAGGAGGCTGTGGAATCGTTATGGTCCAAAATCGGGAGGGATATCCGTAATGTCTACGACACCGAGCAGGCGATACAGGGTTTGACTGCGGGTTTTGGATACATTGCCCGCCGGAATGTCCAACACCTCCACTTCCACACGGCGTGTGGGCCACTCCACCGAAAAGCGGTCGCCGACATGTACTTCTCGCCCCGGTTTTACCGGTTTTCCTTCCATCGTCACCATACCCTGATCGCAGGCTTTTTTGGCTGCTTCTCTCTGTTTGATCAGACGGGTATGCTTGAGAAAGACGTCGATCCGCATGATCAGGGCGCACCAGAGGCCGTATTGGCAAACCCTCGCTCGTCGATATGAAGCTCCGCCCGCAGGTCGTTGAGCCAGCGTTTGCGTTCCTTTTGCCATTTGTTCTGTCTGGCGAGATTGGACACCGTTTCGTAGTCATCCTGGATATTGAGTTTTCCACCACCGGTCCGTTTATCGATACGGAGCAGATGATAGGTGGTCTCGCCGGCATCCTGAATTTTGACCGGCATGGAAACGGCAGCCACATCCAGCGTATCCACGATGGACTGATACAGCGGCTGGAGTTCGGAGATGTTGTACTCGCCTATGGAACCGCCCTTCTCGCTCGATTCGATGTCTTCCGAGTATTTTCTGGCCGCATTTTCGAACGACTCGCGCCCGGACAGGATGCGTTCTCGCAAAAAGGCCAGTTGTTGCTCGGTTCTGACGTCGTCTTCGGGTTTGAGCGACAATTGTAGAAAGATATGACGCACACGCACCTGATCGCCCGACTGTTCTTCTTTTCGGATAAGATGAAACCCGAAACGGGTACGGACGATGTCGCTGGTTTCACCCGGTTTGAGACTAAAAGCCGCATCTTCGAAAGCGTCCACAAACGTGCCTCTGGAGAAAAACCCGAGATCGCCGCCATTTTTGGCGCTGGCCAGATCTTCCGAATACTGGCGTGCCGCTTCGGCAAAATCACCGCCTTCCCGAATTTGCTGAGCAATGCGGGTTATGCGTTCGCGCACCGCCGCTTCGCGCTCCGGCCCCGGTTTGACCGTCATCATGATATGGCTCAGCGAAACAAGCGACTGTTTCTGAGGCAGGCTGTCCTGGTACGTCTCGAAATACTTCTGCACCTCCAGACCCGTCACGCGAATCTGGCCAAACCGTTCTTCTTCCAATTTGCGCTGAAGCA
>VGJU01000298.1 GCA_016867335.1 Candidatus Zixiibacteriota bacterium
TTGTTAAAACAAAAAATTATCGATTTGTTTTTTTCATGTATAGTTTTGCTGTATCATTGCATCGTTTTAATGGATGCGGTATCAGGAACGAGCGGACTTGTGATTTTGTATATGATGCGAAATCAACCCGGAGAACAGCCGGATATCCTGTTGAGTTATGGCTTGTAAGACCCAAAGGCTTGCGCCATAGGCCAACACACCAAGGAGGATTTCGATGACGATCGGTAACTTGGCTGCCAAGATCATGACCATCAGGGACATCCCGCCGGCCAACATCGGACGCAACCCAATACGTCCGATGGATAAACCCTGTACATATCGGTGAAGGACAACGAGCATCATAAGGCAAATAAGTCCGCGGGATAAAATAGCTGCGATAGCGGCTCCCTCTCCCCCCCAGGAAGGAATCATCAGGCCGTTCAGGATCACGTTACACAATAGCCCGATACCATTGATCGTTAAAATAGCCTTCTCTTGATGATAAGAATATGCAATGTTTATACCTACGACAGATATCGTATGAAACAAAAACATCCATACAAGAATTTGAAGCATGGAGGCGGCATCTGAAAATCGATCGGAATATAAAAGATGGATGAGAGATGAGGCATGGACGGTTACGAATATACTAACCCCCAGACCGATGATCAGCGTGTACCGAAGAGAGCGTTCTACGATTCTTATAAACTCTTCGGAGTTGTTCGATGCTTGTATGATGGCCGGAAAAACCGCCATATTGAAAAGCCCTGGGATGATGAGAAGCATAGTAATCAAACGATAGGCGGCAGTATATCTCCCGGACTCGATATCGCCTGAGATCATATTTAAAAGCACATTGTCCAGATTAAACAGCGCCTGATCAAAAAGATTGAGCGCCATAATAGGTAAACCGCTCAATAATAATATGCGGGCAAAATGCCAGTCCCAAACAAAAGCGGGCCGAATGAGGCGAACCGCCAACCCAATGGCCGCAAGACTAATTAATATGGCAAATAGAAGACGGACAGTCGAAAAAGCTACAATACCCAAACCGATGTTGAGTATGACCAAGCCCCCCGCAAACATCAATAGGCTTTCGCCGGCAATTAAGACGGTCTCATATCTGAATTTTTCATAGGCTCGAAACACCCAGCGAAAACCACCGGCCATGTTGCCAATCGATATTGCTCCGGCCACCAGCCATAAAATCGCCGTCTTGTCATCCGGAAAGTCCGCCCATAATATCCCAATTCCCATGATGACAAAGGTAAACACCGCCATCGCTCCTCTAAGGACGGCGGTATGAACAAGATATGTCGACGCGTGCGCTCGATGTTGCGTAACGGAACGAATGGCGATGGTTTCCAACCCCATATCCGCAAACAGGATAAACAGGGCTGAAAAGGAATTGGCTAGACCATATTTGCCTATGTCCGCTTCACCCACATATCGGGCTAACACGACAAACAACAACCCGCCGAGGAGTTTCTGTGTTACAATCCCAATCGAAAGGGTAAAGAGATTTTCCGTTACACGGGCAAGTCGATTCACGGCATCCGGCCCTGTTTAGATACCGCAAACAAGGAAGAAAGCCTTTCGGTTAGTATATTTCCAATCCGTTCTCCCGACGCCTGTTGCCGATACACCTCATACCCCCGCCTGCCTATATGGTTCAGCCTTTCCCGATCTCCGCGTGCTCGCAACACGGCGTCACGGAGCGCCTCCGGACTTCCGGCCTCGCACAGCAGGACGCTTTCTCCGTCGGTCAGCAACTCGTGGATGGCAGGTGTATCGGCCGTGATGACCGGTTTGCCAAGCGAGAGCGACAGAAAAACCTTGCCCGGAATAACCCGTGCCGCTTTGGCCGAAACGCCGAAAATGCCGAGACACACATCCATGTCCGCCATGAACACGGGTATCTTCTCGTATCCTATCCAGTCCTGAAACCGTACGTTGGGCAGATCGAGACGCCGGGCGCTGGCGTGTATTTCGTCCGAAAGCTGGCCGGAACCGACAAAATGAAATTCGATGCCGGTCTCGTCCCTGAGCAGGGCGGCGGTCTGTAGCATCACCTCCAGCCCATGCAACGGGGTAAATTTTCCAAGAAAACCCACCCGAAACGGCCCATCTTCCCCTGTTGGGGGACGTGAAACCGGTTCGAGACCGTAAGAACCCACAAATACACGGACAAATTTCTCACGCGGCAGGTCAAAGGTGTCTACAAAATACCTGATGTGGGCCTCGGTATCGAGCAGCACCAAATCGGACATCCGGCAGGCCCATCGGTCTAATTGTTTTAGAAACCTGCCCATGAGAGAAGGTTCAGAGAAGGCTTTTCGGTCAAAGACAAGCGTATCGTACAGCGAAATAAGCGGGCTAAAGACCAGCGGACGGCGGGGAAAACGGGTAAGGAGCCAAGCCAGTGGGATGTCCATGTGGCCGATATAACCGACGATCATGATATCGTAGGCAGGTACTACGAATAGATATTTGAACATCAAACGAAAATACGCAACCACAATCTCGGTCCCGCGCAAGACCAATGACAGGCCGCGTAGATATTTGCCCGTTTTGTTGCGTTGCTTTTCCCAGATCGGGACGTGGCACTCCCACACATCCCATCCCTGCCTCCGCAGTCCGTCGATAAGCGTCAGATTGCTGACAAAATCCCGTTCATAAGTTCCGAAAAAGCAGATACGCATGGGGGTACGTCTTTTCAACGCTTGACGGGGCCACGTCGCTTCGGGTTTTGGATCGAAAGAACCACCCCTGAAGCCGTAGCGAGCAACCCCAACAAGGTTATGGGAAATCCCCACGCCATAACCGATCGGCCCGCACGAGCAAGCCATCCCGACGGCGGAGACGCCGGATTGATTTCCGGTGGCAGCAACTTCCGTACGGTCGGGTCGGAAAGAATGACGGCGAAGTCCTCCGGCGCTCCGCTAAAAGAGGTCTGCCGAACACCCTTATCGCTTAGATGTGCTATATCGCCGCTGGCGAGAAAATCTTCGATGTGTTGGCGTGCCGTATTCTGCTGCGCCAACTTGGCGGGTAACATGCCCCTGAAAAGCAACGTTCCCTGCCGGTAAAGACCGGAAGCTACGACAAACAGCCAAACCATACCGAACAGAAAAACCCACAGATACGGACTGTTCGAAGCGGTCACGCCGGTGGGTTTGGAAGATTTTCGGGAGGGTTGTTTTTCTGTCTGCGCATCCGAAGTTTTTCGATTCGGGCCGGAGAGCCTGTACATTATCGGTATATACAGCAGACACGCCACATTAATCGCCATACCGGTCTGCAGAATATCCCAGTATCGTACGGCAGGCGGCTCTCCCGGCCCTCCCCGCATATAGGCCGACGCGGCTATGTTCAACCCAATCCACCAGCCCAGACCGAGCAGAAAGGCGCTGATGGGGGTGTGTGGCGCACGACGAGTCACATAAAGAATGTTCAGGGCAAGAAAAGGAGCATAAAAAACAAGACCCAGCAGGGGAAAGTCTATATGCGGCCAAGCCAAAGCCATAAAGAGGCTTTTCAGAAATGCCCCGACGGAGACGGCCATCAGTCGTTCATGGGCAGGTTCCACAACCCGAAATAGATACCCGATCACGAAAATTCCCGCCAGTGTACCCAGCGCGTACCTTTCGGTGCGTTCCAGATTCCGGTTTCGGAGGTATTTTAAACCAAGCACCACCCCAGCCGCCGCAAACCCCAGCAAACCCGACGATACCGAAAAAAATGCGCATGTTGTAACCGCCACCCCACCCCACCAGGTACGGGTAAAAGGTGGATACGACGCCAGAAGCCATAGACCGAGCGTCGAAAAAAGCAAAAGAAAATAGAATTGAGACTGAAAGGCCGTCAGAACCGTAGCCGTAGAAAAAGGAAGGGCAATAAGGATTCCGGTTGCGATAAGAAGCACAACTTTTCCGACAACGGGTAGTACTCGCTCGACGAACCCCCAAAGCGCTACAGCCAAAAACGAATGTAATACTGCATTTACGACCATTAAAAATTGCGGCGACCACTGTCCGTTTAGGATGTACCAACCCAGATCCCAAAGCCTTGTGAAAAAGATTCGGTGTTCGTTGTGCGGGGCAAAAAGGTCTAAAAACCGGAGCGTACCCTCCTCATAGGGTTTGAACAATTGCATGGCGTCCGCGTGCCACTCGTCTTCAAAAGGAATATCCACGCTATAGTCGTCCAAGGCCTGCAACTTGGCTCCCCATACTCCCAATGCCAGCCCCAACGCCATCCAGAGTTTGGGCGAACGCAGACTCGTACGGGAAAAAAATTTGCCAACCGTGTCAGACAGAGTCACTGAACAGTATCCTTGGCGTGAGTACCCATATCGTCCCGCCGGTGATAATCTCCGCATGACATCCATTTTTCGAGCCAGACATACAAAACGATAAACAGATACCGGCTTCCCATCTCCTTGATTTTCAGTTTGGAAATCCCCTTGACCCGGCCATACCAGCAGATCGGCACTACCGCGTACGAATAGCCTCGAACTATCGCCTTGAGCGGCATCTCCACTGT
>VGJU01000299.1 GCA_016867335.1 Candidatus Zixiibacteriota bacterium
TGAAGCGGTAAAACTTCGACCCGATTTGGCTCAAGGAGGTCGTTAGAATGGTGGTCGTCATGAAAGCTCATGCAACGGAAGAACAGAAAGAACACGTACGGGAGGCGATTCGGGCGGTCGGTTGCACCCCGCGCGACATTCAGGGCGCGGAAATCAGCATCATCTGTCTGATCGGTGAGACACGCGGTTTGCAGCCGGAGCAGTTTGAGATGATACCGGGGGTGGATCAGGTACAGCGTATCCAGCGTCCGTTCAAGCTGGTAAGCCGCGAAGTACAGCCCAACAATACCGTATTCGAGGTAGGCAACGTCACCGTTGGCGGCAACGGCGTAGTCATCATCGCCGGTCCTTGTTCGGTGGAGTCGCTCGACCAGTTTCGGGAGTCGGCGCATGCGGTCAAGGCGGCGGGGGGTCGGATGGTGCGTGGCGGCGCGTTCAAACCGAGGACATCGCCTTACAGCTTTCAGGGGCTGGGTGAACCGGGTCTCAAGATCATGAAACAGGTGAGCGAGGAGACGGGACTGCCCACGATCTCGGAGGTCATGGAGCCGGAACTCGTTCCGCTGGTGGCCGACTATATCGACGTGCTACAGGTCGGGGCGCGAAACATGCAAAACTATCCCCTGCTCAACGCGGTGGGCAAGAGCCATCGGCCTGTGATGCTCAAACGGGGGTTGTCGGCCAAAATCGAGGAGATGCTGCTGGCCGCCGAATACATCCTTGCCGGCGGCAACCACAACGTCATCCTGTGCGAACGCGGCATCCGGACGTTTGAGACGTGGACACGCAACACGCTCGACATTTCGGCTATTCCGGTGCTCAAGAAGTTTACGCATCTACCGGTGTTTATCGACCCCAGTCAGGCGGTCGGCCATGCCGAATACGTCGGTTCGGCGTCGCTTGGATCGGTGGCCGCAGGGGCGGACGGTCTTATCATCGAGATGCATCCGAATCCGGAAAAGGCGTTGTCCGACGGGGATCAGTCGATTACGCCGACGGCGTTCAGCGCATTGATGCCGCAGCTTAGGGCGGTCGCGGGCGCGGTCAACCGGTCGATCGCGTAGCGATGCGCATCGTCATCGCCGGATTGGGGCTGCTGGGCGGTTCGTTTGGGCTTGCCGTCCGTCAGGCGCAGGCGGCGGACGAGGTGGTGGGGCTCGACGTTTCGCAGGCGATTTTGGACCGCGCCTGTGCGCGTGGCGCCATCGACCGGGGCGAATGTGCGTGGTCAGCCGCCGCAAAAGACGCGGACCTCGTCGTGCTGGCCATGCCGGTGCGGACCATGCTCGGCGCTTTGCCCGGCATTACGGAGCATCTGACGCCGGAAACCATCGTATTTGACTTGGGCAGCACCAAGCAGGCGCTCCGTGAAAAAATGGCGGCTTTGCCCCGCCCCGTCCGCTATGTAGGCGGTCACCCCATGGCCGGCACCGAACACGCCGGCATAGACGCCGCCGTAGCGACGCTGTTTTCCGGGGCGACTTTTGCGCTTATCCCGCCCACCCCGCCCGACGAAGAGGCGTTGACGCTGTTAAGCGGTCTGGTACGGCGTATCGGGGCACACCCGGTGTTTATTCCCGCGGACCGGCACGACCGTATCGTCGCCATGACAAGCCATCTGCCGTATCTGCTTTCCTCCACCCTCGTACACGCCGCCGCTGAGGCCGGCCATAACGAACCCCGTCTGTGGGATTTCGTGGCCGGCGGTTTTCGCGATACCAGCCGGGTGGCGGCCAGCAATGTCCGCGTGATGACGGACATCTGTCTTACCAATCGACAACCGATCCTGTTTGGCATCGAACGCGCCAAAAAACAACTCGAACAGCTTGCGGGCTGGATCGAAGCGGGAGACGACGCGGCGCTCGAGCGCTATCTGACCGAGGGCCGTGCTATCCGTACACGCGTATTTGGAGAAAGGGGACGCGCCGTGCAGACAAAAAAGGTAAGTTTTCAGGGAGAGCGCGGGGCGTTTAGCGAAATCGCCGCGCTCGAATACTTTGGCGATGCCGCGGAAACGGTTCCGCAACCTACTTTCGAGGACGCCTTTGGCGCGGTGGCCAAAGGCCATGCCGATTACGGCATCCTACCGATCGAAAACTCACTCGCCGGCAGCATCCATATCAACTACGATCTGTTGCTTCAACACAATCTTTTCATCGTGGGCGAGATCAAACTGCGTATCGTTCACAATCTGTTGGTCAACGAGGGTGTGAAAGAGGGCGACATCCGGTGTATTCAGTCGCACCCCAAGGCACTCGAACAGTGTCTGCTTTATTTCCGGGCGCATCCGCAGGTTCGGGTGGAGTCGGTTTACGACACGGCAGGCGCGGCCAAGATGCTGGCCGAAAGCGGCGCGCGCGACACCGCGGTCATTGCCAGCGACCATGCCGCCGCCCATTACGGGCTCGAATTGCTGGTTCGCGGTATCGAGGACAACCCGCAAAACTATACCCGGTTTCTCGTGCTGGCCCAAGAACCGATCGAACCCGCAGGAGACCGCGCCAAGACGACCGTCGTGTTCTCGGTTCCGCACACGCCCGGCACGCTGTTCAAAGCCATGAGCGCGTTTGCCCTGCGCGACATCTCGATCTGCAAGGTGGAATCCCGTCCGCTGATCGGCTCGCCGTGGGAGTATCTGTTTTATTTAGATTTCATAGGACGCGCGAGCAGTATGGCCTCCACCCGCGCGTTAAACCATTTGCAGGAGATTACCACGTATTTCAGGTTGTTGGGGTCGTACGAAGAAGGACGAACGGTGGGGTAGTAGGGGCGATACATACGGGTAGTAGGGGCGATGTGTCGCCCCTACTACCCATCACCGTTATTTGAGCAACGTCATACGTTTGGATTCGGTGTACCCGGTCCCGGAAATCAAACGGTACATGTATACCCCCGACGACACCGGTTGTCCCGCGCCGTTACGCGCATTCCACGTGACCGAATACCACCCCGCAGACTGGACCTTGTCCACCAACCGGACCACCTCCTGCCCCAACAGGTTGTACACGATCAGGCTGATGTGCGTCTGTTGCGGAACCTGATAGCGGATTTCGGTTGCCGGGTTGAACGGGTTGGGGCGCGCGCCGACAAGCGCAAAGGCTTTGGGCGTCGCCAACCCCTTGCCGACCGTCTGCGTCGTTACGCCTGCGACCGTATCATGCCGCCGCGCCGAGCGATCCACCAACACCACACGGACCAGATCGAGCGATCCGGTTTCCTCACCGATGGCCAGTGCCGGGATGTAGACGACCGGCTGACCGGGTGTTCCCAGCCCTTGGGCGCTTAGACTTACCACTACGATACGAAGCTGACCGTTCTCGATCCGGCTGTCCATGAGCCAATTTCCGCCGCCTTCTCCCGCGACCGGGGTCTCCACCTTTACCCGCGCCGGATCGAAGGAGATCGTCGCTTCAAGACCCACGGCCGGACCGTCGAGCGTTAGCGGAATCGCCGTCCGTCCGTCCGCCAGCGTTACCGCCGGGGACAGCGACAGCGCTACGGGACCCGACACAGGCTTGGCGACCGGTCCCTGGAAAATGCCAAGGATCTTGTTGATGATGGCGATGGCATCCGCCACGTCGAGTTGCTGATCGCCGTTTTCGTTTTCCTCATCCGAGGCGTTGCGGATTTTAAAGGCTACGCCGCGTTCGTCGCCAGGCAGTTCGAAACCCTGACGTCCTACGATTTCGGCCACCAGCACCACCACATCCCGGATGTCGATAGCTTTATCGCGGTTTACGTCACCCGGAATCCCGATCTGTATCGCCCCATTTTCAGAAGAAAACATCAGCAGATTGCCGTCCAGATCGCTCACCTTTAAGGAGCCTTGGACAAAGTCGATCGGGTCTTCCACACCCACCTCTTGACCAGCCGTATACCTCAGACTCGCCAGAATCACCGGGCTCGTGGAGGGCGGGATGGTAAGAGTATCCAGGGTAAAGACCACCACACGAAGCGTGTTCTCGGCGACCAGATGGCCAAACACCTCGAACCCGTTTGGCGTAAAAGCGTTGTTAAGGATTTCTTCCGCCGTATCACCAAGCTGTGAATGCTCCACGTCGGACAGGTCGAGATCGAACTGAAGCCCGGCGACATGGCTTTGACCCGTATTGATCAGCCGGATGTCCAGGTTGGGCTGCGAATCGCCAGGACGGACAAACACTTCGGTGATGTCCAAGAAAGTGCCCTGTACGACCTCGGCGCCGAAACCAGTGCCGATAAAGACGACGGGAATCTCTTTGTCGGCTGGGTCTTCGTCGTTCGTGAGCAGAACCAGCGTTTCTTGGATGATATCGTTTTGTCTTGGATTAAAGACAAAGTCGACTTCGACATAGTGGCCGGGCGGAATGACCCACGGCCGCTCATGGTCCCCATCTTCAGCGCCGAGATCGTCGTTTGTCCCACCCGAATTATCGCCGTTCCCGTGATCGCTATTCCCGAGATCGCTGTTCCCGTGATCGCTGTTCCCGTGATCGCTGTTCCCGTGATCGCTATTCCCGTTATCGCTGTTCCCGT
>VGJU01000300.1 GCA_016867335.1 Candidatus Zixiibacteriota bacterium
AAGGATTGGACGCCCAAAGGCCGGAAATCGCTCCACGCGCTCTATCGTAACAACCGCAACGGCACGTTTACCAACATCACCGCCGGGAGCGGGTTGGACGTGGAGATGTACGGACTTGGTGTCGCCGTCGGGGACTATGATAACGACGGACGCGACGACGTATATATCACGGCGATAGAAGGCGACCGGCTGTTTCACAACGAAGGCGCCGGCAAATTCCGCGACGTCACCAAAACCAGCGGTATCGTCAACGCCAGCTTTGGCACGAGCGCCGCTTGGGTCGATTACGACCGTGACGGGAAGCTTGATCTTTTTGTCGCCAACTATGTACAGTGGGACGTCAAAAACGATCTATGGTGTTCGCTTGACGGCGTCACCAAATCGTACTGTACGCCGGAGTCGTACAAAGGAACGGCCAGCAAACTCTACCGCAATCTCGGCATGGGCAAATTCGAAGACGCCAGCAAAAAGGCCGGTGTTGCCGATCCCAACAGCAAATCGCTCGGTGTTACCGTGCTCGACTTCAACAGCGACGGGTGGCTCGATCTGTTTGTTGCCAACGATACGCAACCCAACAAACTCTATAAGAACAACAAAAATGGGACGTTTACCGAAGAAGGCATGATGGCGGGCGTAGCCTTTGGCGAGGACGGCGTGGCGCGTGGCGCCATGGGGGTGGACGCCGGTGACTACGACCGCTCCGGCAAACCCCATCTTCTGGTGGGCAACTTTTCCAACCAGATGCTCGGTCTGTACCACAACGAAGGCAACGGTCTGTTTGTGGACGAAGCCCCCATGTCGGCCGTGGGCCGCGAGAGCCTGCTCAGCCTTGCCTTTGCCGTGTTCTTTTTTGACTACGACCTCGACGGTTACGCCGATATTTTTGCCGCCAACGGCCATATCGAAGAAGAAATCGGTCGCGTCCAACCCAAGGTCCAGTACAAACAGCCTCCCCTGTTGTTTCGCAACCTCGGCAAACGCAAATTCGAAAAGGTCAACCCGCACATGGGCGCCGAGTTTAACCGGGCCATCGTAGCACGCGGCGCCGCGTATGCCGACATCGACAAAGACGGCGATCTCGACTTGTTGATCACCTCCAACCACGGTCCGGCCTATCTATTTCGCAACGACGGCGGCAATCAGAACCGCTGGATAAGCGTAAAGACTGTCGGTTCCAAGACCAACCGAAATGGTATCGGCGCGGTGGTACGTGTGGAAAGCGCGTCCGGGCGGCAGTGGGGCGTCGTGCGCTCCGGGTCGAGCTATTGCTCGCAGAGCGATCTGGCGCTGACCTTCGGGCTTGGAAAGGACACACAGGTTACGGCGCTGGAAATCGAATGGCCCGGCGGCGCCAAACAGAAATTTACGAACCTTAAAGCCGATCAGGCTCTCGTCATAGACGAGACCAAAGGCATTCTGCCGTCCGCCTCCCCGGCGACAACCCCTGTCAAGACAAAGTAGTCTTTTCAGCCCAAACACGGCGTATAGCTTCAACCGATCGCGGGTTCTCACACCCCTGTCAAGACAAAGTAGTCTTTTCAGCCCGGAACCGTTTATCAGACAGGTCAATCGACGGTCTGCCGGGCTGAGGACGCCTTTCCCACCTTTATTCCCACCGGATCGGTCCTGTTTTGCCCGATCCTCGACGGTCTGCCGGGCTGAGGACGCCTTTCCCGCCTTTATTCAGCGCTATGGTTTCCTTTATCTGCCGGATTCGCAAGTCTCCCGACGCAGGTTTTGATTCATCCGGTCGTCAAGGGAGCTACGGGCCATGCCGCCCCGGTTGAGCACGTGGGTGTAAATCTGTGTCGGCTTCACGCTTTTATGGCCGAGCAGTTCTTGCACTGTGCGGATGTCGTAGCCGTTTTCGAGGAAGTGGAACGTAGGTTTCTTCCGTACGGTAGGCATACTGTTTGGCGCGGGCGATTCGCACTTGGCCGGGCAGACGCGGGGGACGCGCAGTACAATACCGGTTGCCATTTTGATTCGAATAATGTTTATTTATGGGCATAATCCTTCCTTTTACAGATAAGATGGTTTTTGTTTTGGCGAAACGCCCCGACAGGCTTACCCATCGGTTATGCGAACGCTGGCTGTTTGCGGCGGTGTACGCTGTGACAGTGAAGAGGCGGAACCACCAAGATGGGTATCGATAGCCGATCTTCGGATAACGGATTTCCATCCTCATTTCCACTGGGGTTTTCCCTATATTCAGTCAAGCGGGTATTTGAACGGGTAAGAGGTCGTAGGCAGCCGTTCAGGTTTTACGGGAACCTGAGCATAGAAATTCAGATGATTTTTTCCGGGTTTGACCATGAACGAACATAAGGCTCTGAATATAGAAGAGCGCCTGGCCGCGCAACGTGGCCCCATTATGCGGATAGCAGCCGATCATGGGGCGCACAACATTCGGATCATTGGCTCTGTGGCCCGAGGTCAGGCCAATGAAGCAAGCGATATAGACTTTCTTGTCCAAGAAGTACGGAAGTTACATTTGAAAGGGCGACAAATGCGGGACTCCGTGTACGGCAAGATCAAGTGGACATGTGTATTGAGCAGATTAGAGAACATGGCGGATTCCCCGGTGGGGTAAGGAAACTTACATGGGAAGGAGTTCCGGTGACTTTAGCTTAATCGCTGGATGGAGCGATCCTAATCATCATATTCACCGGGAGAAAACCTCGCACTCTGTCTCTTCATCCTCACAGGAGGCTGCTGCAATGTCTTGGCGAACACTCGTCCTCGTTGCGTTGTCCGTGATTCTTTTCAAGGTACTCTGGGTATCGGCGAGCCACGCCGCCAACCTTACACAGACGAAGATTGCGTTCACGTCAATCCGTAATGCTAATAGCGATATTTACGTGATGAACTCAGATGGCTCCGGTCAGACCAGACTTACATCACATCTGGCGTATGATGCTAAACCCTCTTGGTCACCCGACGGGGCTAAAATCGCGTTTATCTCAGATCGAGAGGGGGCTTATCTTTTATACATCATGAATTCAGACGGAAGTCATCCAACTGTAGTGACTCAAATTCCTACCGTAGAAGGCGGTGACCCGCCCTCATGGTCACCAGATGGAACACTACTCGCATTTACATCCAACAATGATGGGAATCTGGATATTTCCGTTGTTAGCCTGGATGGCTTGGCTTTGACGCGTCTAACGAACAACTTATCTCAAGAAAGACAACCTTCTTGGTCTCCGGACGGAACCCAAATTGCATTTGCATCGGATCGGGACGGTGACTGGGATATTTATGTGATGAATGCTGATGGTTCTAATCCCATAAACCTAACGCCCGGAGACACTCCACACAATTATACCGATCTGGAACCTTCTTGGTCTCCAGACGGAACCCAAATTGCATTTATATCGGATCGAGACGGTCGTTCGGCCATATTTACGATGAATATTGACGGCTCGCAAGAAATCCGGATTACGGACCCAGAAGACACGTATAACCTTTCTCCAAGTTGGTCGCCGGACGGCACTAGGCTGGCAGTAAGGGCTGCTTTGGTCGGCGCCAACTGGAATATCTATGTCATGAATGCCGACGGGACAGACTTCACCAATCTAACTGAAACTCCGCCACCGGCATTTGACTTTGATCCCGCATGGTCACCCTTCCTGTCAACCGAGTCCTTCGTTTCTCTTGCGCTCGAGTATGGCATTAGTCAACCCGGAGCTACTGTCTCTGTATCGTTCACATTGATAAACAGAACACCACATCGGTCGGTGGATTTCAATGCCAAATAATCCGGGGTTCATCGGCCATCGTGTTCGATTCGCTCATCACGTCCGTTTCTGGTTTTACCGCTAATGCCAACACTGTCGGTGACACGACTTTTGTCTTGTTTCACAGTCCCACGGGCGCGACCATTGCGCCGGGGACGGTCACACTCGGCACGCTCCGATACAAAATAGCTGAGGATGCGCCGCTTTGCACACCCCTTGCGCTCACCCTCAACGCGGTAGAAATCGGCGATTCCCTCGGTGTGGCGCTACCCGCTTCGGCCATTGATGGCGAAATTCAAGCCGGTATTCCCGGTGATCTGAATCTGGATCGACGCGTAAGTATTCTCGATGTCATCAAACTGGTTCGTATCCTCTTGGCTAAAGAGTCCGAACCGGATTCAACCACTTGCGCGTTTTTCATCGCGGATTTTGATGGGAACGATGATCTGGATATTCTCGATGTCGTGGGTCAGATCAACCGGATTTTGCATATTGCCAAACCGATCCCTTCTGCAACGCCGACTACGGCCTTGATCCAACTTGGGGCGGCACAGATCGGCGTATCGGGCGGCCTTGTCGTTCCCGTCGAGTTGCAGTCGGATGGTCTTGTTGCCGGTCTTCAGGCTACCGTTCGCTTCGATCCGTCCGCTGTATCGGTGGGCACGCCTCAGTTGACCGGTTCGGCGGCAGGGTTGTCACTGGACGCGACTGTTCACGATGGCACGCTCCGGTTGGTTGTGTTCGGCACACAGCCCGGTCAGGG
>VGJU01000301.1 GCA_016867335.1 Candidatus Zixiibacteriota bacterium
GATGGGGACAAGGACCGGAAGGCCGGGCGATGGGCATTGTATCCTCGATGGCGACGGACTCACAGGACCGCGTCTATGTGATCGACCGCGAGCCAAACCCAGCCATTGTGGTGTTTGACCGCGACGGGCGTCTTATCAGAACCTGGGGGGAGAACCTTCTTAGCGTCCCCCATGCGATATGGATCAATAAAAACGACCTTATCTACATCACCGACTGCGGCCTGCACACGGTGATGACGTTCGATACGGACGGCCATCTTCTCTCTACGCTTGGAACGCCCCATGTTGCAGGCATGCCGGGCAAGCCGTTCAACAACCCCACATGGGCGGTCGAGGGCATAGACAGCGACCTGTACGTAGCCGACGGTTACGGCCAGAACTTCATGCACCGATTTACGCGGGACGGACGGCTGTTGTGCTCTTGGGGCGGCGACGGTGTGGAGCCTGGACGGTTCGACATCCCGCATTGCGTGCGAGTGGACCGACAGGGACGGGTTTTAGTGGTGGACCGGGGCAACAGTCGGGTGCAGATTTTCGACGCCGAAGGCCGCTTCCTGACCCAATGGACATACCTTCTTGCCGCAAACGACCTGTTTATCGACCAAAACAACACGGTATATCTGGCCGAAGCCGAACGGCGCGTCAGCATCCTGACACTCGATGGGACGGTGATCACCCAATGGGGTGGACAAGGAACCGCACCTGGGCTTTTTGTCGATCATCCGCACGGGCTATGGGTCGATTCGCGCGGCGATCTGTATGTCTGTGAAGTGCCATACGCGCCCAACCGGATACAGAAGTACAGGAAATTATCAACTACCCCGTAGCAAGCAACGGGGTTTGTAGTTCAACACCAAAGGCGTTGTCCACGATGGGCCGGTTGATAGCGGCCCCGCGGATGTTCTCCGCAGCGATGCTGTCGGGAAGTCCAGCGTGACCGCACGACACACAGAGGAATTGCGCTTGAGAAGGCGTAGGAAGAAGTTTCTGGGAGATAGTAAGTTTCATATCCATAGCATACAAAACAGGTCGTTATTGGTCAGTGGGTTTCTCGCTGTCAACCCTTTATGGCATTCCTCCCCACAGCAAGCTGATGGGGTTTCCATCCCACTGGAGAAGGAATGAAGGATGAAAAAAAATCGGTGACGTTTTTTTCCCGTCGCGTCCTGCTCAAGACCCTCGGTTTGTCCGTTGCAGGCGCGATCACGGGGTGCACACCGAACAAGCCACTGCTGATGTCCGTATCACGGCATTTAAGGCTGGCGCGGGTACGGGTGTCACCGGATCGCGTGATCCGGACCGTCGTAGGGTTACGACCCTATCGTGCTTCCGGGTTTGTGGTCCGCGCCGATCGTTTTGACGAAAAGACGGTCGTCCACAACTACGGACACGGCGGCGGCGGCATCACCTTGTCGTGGGGGTCGGCGCATCTTGCGGCGGAACTGGCCGGACGGACCGGCCACCGTCAGGCCGCCGTTCTTGGCTGCGGCGCGCTTGGACTGGCGACCGCCCGGCTTCTTCAGCGGCAGGGATGGATGGCGACGATCTATGCCCGCGATCTGCCGCCGCAGACGACATCCAACATCGCCGGCGCGCAGTGGTCGCCTACATCCGTCTTCGACCCCGGCAAGACCTCCGCTGAGTTCGACGAACAGTTTTTACAGGCTATGCGGCTGTCGTACCGCTATTTTCAAGATATGGTGGGCGACCGGTACGGCGTGCGTTGGGTAAGCAACTACATCCTGCACGACAAGTCTGCACCGCCCGGAGGTCTTGTCGGACAACATCCGGAGATGTACCCGGAAACCCTCCTTCTCGGTCCCGGCGAACATCCGTTTCCCACCCCGTACGCGCTCCACTATTACACGATGTTTATCGAACCGGCTGTATATTTGAACGCCGTGCTTAGGGATTTTCTTGAGGCAGGCGGCAAGATTATGGTCCGCGAACTCAAAAGCCGAGAGGATGTCTTGGCTCTGACGGAACCGCTAGTTGTCAACTGTACGGGACTTGGCGCATACAACCTGTTTGGAGACAAAGAACTGACGCCTATCAAGGGCCAACTTACCGTGTTGCTTCCCCAGCACGATGTGGATTATCTTCTGATTCATCAGGGGTTTTACATGTTCCCCCGCCGCGACGGCATCCTGCTTGGCGGCACGTTCGATCAAGGCAACTGGAATCTCGAACCCGATCTTGAGGCCGAACACCGTATCCTTGACGCACACGCCGATGTGTTTCGTCGCATGACACTCCCAACGCTGTGACGACCGTGCTTATGGCCCTGCCGTTTTTTCTCGCTCTTCTTTTTTGCCTGACATTTCCGTACTCGATTTTTGCCGCCGAATGGCGTTTCGCTCCGGAAGGTAGGCTATTCCGCCCCTTGCTTGCCGATCCCGGAGAAGCGCGTCTCGGCATTTTTACATACCTAAAAGAAAACCGCATAGAAGGTATGATCGGTGGGGCGTGGGAAGCATTCGAAACCACGTGGCCCTCTACCCGTCTTCGAACGGGCATCCATGCCGGCGTTTTTACGCTTCTTCGCAAAACCGGAGCCACCTTTCCGCTGGAGACCGCCGACTTTCTCTTCGGTTTGCATACCGACCTAAGCCGGGGCCGTTTTACGGGTCGTTTCGAGTTTTCGCATGTCAGCGCGCATCTCGCCGACGGTTATAAAGGCCCGCGCCCGCCTATCACCTACAGCCGCGAGTTTTTTACTTTGCAAGGCTCGTACGAACGATCACCCGTCAGACTATACGCCGGTATCCGCCTGTCTAACCACGCGATCCCGAATGTGCGGCGATGGGGGTTGCAGAGCGGTGGAGAACTGATGTCGCGTCCCTTGAGAAAAAACCTTCCCCACGTATATACGGCCTTCGATGTGCGGGTGTTCGACGACGGAGGAATCACCGCCAACTGCACCGCGCAAGTCGGTTTTCTTTTTCACAATCCGCGTCGTGCCGGGCTTCGTCTTGCGCTTCTTCTGCACACGGGAAAAAGCGAACACGGACAGTTTCATCGTCTGCCCAATCGCTATGCAGGGGTAGGATTTTTCTTCGATCTGTAAAAATCGGATTGCCTCGATTCCATCGGGAACCTTTATTTAGTACGAGACGTTAAACGGAAAAGACGCATTCCCTCGTTCTGCTGCTCGACACGGCTCCACGCGCGGGGGAATACGTCCGTAAATGTTTATCCGACCTGTTTCGTTTTGTTTCGACGCAAAACGAGATTTCCGGATAGACGCCAACAACCGGTAGGCCAGACGGTCTCCTCGCCGTATGTCCTGCACGTTACCTCTTCCTCGATATACAGATCGACCGCTGAAGCCGGTTTCCTCGATCCCCGGTTATCTATCCGTTATATCGTTTTTTTTCAAGGAGGGCACATGCCTATACAGAAAAAGACGGGCAGTTCTGTCTTGGGTTTTTGCTTTCCGGCGGTGCTGACCGGGATAGCGATGTTTTTTGCCTGCGGTGAAAACAGCGTTGGAACGCAAACCCCGGCAGGGCTTAGCAGTGGCACTTTTACTGCAATAAAAGCCGAAGTGTTTACACCAAAATGCGCGCTTTCCGGATGTCACAACGGCCCTGAGGCTCCCAACCTCAGGGCCAGCGTCGCTTACAACAACATCGTCAACAAGCCCAGTGGTCCGGGACTCGATTATATAGAGCCAGGTAGTTCGGCGAACAGCTATCTGTTCAAAAAACTTACCGGGACGGGTATCTCCGGGACGATCATGCCGCGCGGCGCCTCCCCGCTTTCCGCCGCTACGATCGACTCGATCCGCGCTTGGATCGAGCGGGGTGCAACAAACAACTAACGCGGAACCCCTATATGAAACCCATCCTGATCCTTATGCTGTGCTTGGCTCCTGTCTTGTTTTACGCCTGTGGGGGGCTAAACAGCCTGGAAACGGTAAACCCCGTCGGAGGGGGTAACAACGGCGGTGGAGGTGGCAACAACGGCGGTGGTGGCGGTGGTGGCGGTGGTGGTGGCGGCAGTGGTGGAGGGGGCGGTGGTGGAGGATCGTCTACCCCGACAACGTTTTCTTTTATTCAAACCAATATACTTACACCCTAGTGTGCCACATCGGGTTGTCACAACGGGTTCGAGACTCCCACCCTGTCTGCCGGCGTCGCCTACGGCAATACCGTAAACCGGCGAAGCAGCGGCACGCTGGACTATATAGAACCCGGCGACGCAAACAACAGTTATTTGTTTCGCAAACTGACCGGTTCGGGCATTTCAGGGGGACTTATGCCGCGTGGTGGGGTTCCGCTTTCTACCGCCACAATAGATTCGGTCCGCTCTTGGATAAATCGAGGCGCACCAAACGATTGATATAGGAGGATGTATCAACTACCCCGTAGCAAGCAACGGGGTTTGTAGTTCAACACCAAAGGCGTTGTCCACGATGGGCCGGTTGATAGCGGCCCTGCGGATGTTCTGCGC
>VGJU01000302.1 GCA_016867335.1 Candidatus Zixiibacteriota bacterium
TCGCGTCCACCGTTTGGACCGCTCGCTCCCCCGAAAACGGCAATTCCCCGCGATGCGGTCGTCGTAGGGCCGGGATGGGGTGTCCGAGGGGATGCTCGGACACACGAAGACGAGACGTCGCGAGTCGGTATCGCCGACCTAAAGCGGTTTCTGCATGAGAGCTTTGGGTTGACGCCCGAAGAAAACGGTAAGACGCAACGGTTTGTGACTTTTCGTATCACAGGGACCGGACAACCACCAAGTCTGTGGAATACGACATTTCGGTTGTCGGTGGATGCAAACGGGATTCGCGTATCGGCGTCGAGCGGGCATGGGGTGCTTCGTGCCTGTCTGTATCTTTCCAATCTATGGCGTCTGCGCAGATGCCCGTGGCTTGCCCCCGGAACCCGCCACGTATGTCCGGCGGTTCTGCTACACATAGGAGCCGATTTATGGGGGGGGGTGTACCACGCAGGCATGGATACACGGACGCGAAGACGACGAAAATTTTCTCGAGTTGGCGCGGATGGGGATAAACGCCATGCCTATTATGGCGTTGTTTGAGGATTATGCGCTTCCCGAACCGGAAAGTCCCTTTGCCGGTCTTGCCCGACCTTCGGTGGCGGAAAATCGAGCACGGTTGGGGCGTCTTGCGCGTCAAGCGGCGAGATACGGGATTCGTATTCTCCTGATGGCCTACAACCCCAAACTGACCCCGGACCATCCGGTTTTCGAAAAAGCTCCCTACGCACGCGGTGCGTTGCAGAGCGGAGGTGTTTTTCGCACCCTGTGTACGAGCGATCCAACGACACGACGGTTTATCGTCGAGACATGGCGTTCGCTGTTTGACGAAATCCCCGAACTGGGCGGCATCCTGACTATCACGGGAGGCGAAGGCTTTTACCACTGTTTTATGCGTTCCGAGCAGAACGCAAAAGACTGCCCGCGATACGGTGTTCGTGAGCCTTCGCCGGCCGTAGCCAAGCTTGTAAACGACTTGGCCCGGACGCTGCACAAGCGCCATCCGGAGGCCGTCGTGCTTACTTGGCCCTATTCCGCCGGGCATTGGTCGTATGATAGGGATCAGGATGTCTTTATTCGGTCGCTCGATCCGAAACACGTCATTTTTCAAACCGAGGTAGACAAGGATTCGGTGGACTGGCGTCCTGCCGGGTATGCAAAGGATATATGGGATTACTCGATGAGCAAGGTTACACGGAGCGAGCGTATCGGGCGTCAGCGTCGGCAGTGCAGACGGACGGGCATCCGTTTTAGCGTAAAGATGGAGGGCAACAACTCGATCGAGTGTCTCAACGTGCCTTATTTGCCTGTGATGGACAATCAGCGGGCGATCTGGGAGAATGCGGCAGGGTTGAAACCCCATGCCATACATTCGCGCTGGCTTTTCGACGGCTCGTGCAAATCGCCCTCGGAGGAACTGGGGTACTGGCGTATCTGGGGACGCGGGACGGAGTTCGAAAACTCGAAGGTTACGATGATTGCGATCGCGGAGCGCGATTTTGGAGACCGGGCCGCGCCGCTGGTGTTGCGGGCATGGTCGCTTTTTTCGGAAGCCATGCGGCATCATCCATGTCTCGACTATTATATCGGATCGTACTTTATCGGACCGGGGCAACCGCTTGTGCTGTCGCCAAATCCGGAAGGACTCGATCCCGCCTTTTACGGCGTATTTTATTGGCAATGGGAAGTGACGGCCACGGACGATCCGGCGGCGCTGACGACAAAAATACCGTTGTTTTACGCGCGACCTGGGTTTCGGGCCCTTGCGCGTCGAGGGAATCGCAAAGGAACGGACGTTGCGCTTGACGAGTTGAAAGCGCTTGCGTCGTTGTGGGAGCGGGGTGTGGCACTTATGGACCGAGCAGCGGCATGGGTGGATGACCTGCATAGACCCCGGTTCGATTTCGAGCGTACGCTGGCAAAACATCTGGCCTTTACTTGGCGAAGCGCGGCGAATGTAGAGGAGTTTTTGCGCATCCGCGACACGATTTTGGAGTTTAGCGGTTCGGCGTGGGTGCGCGCCGGACATCGACGCGAAAATAGGCGCGATCTAAAACGGCTCTACCGCATCGCCATTCGGGAAAGAGATATCGCCCGGCAGGATCTGGCACTCGTACGGGGTGTGGAATCGCTGGATTTGCGGTTCAGACTCGATATGGGAGTGGCCTCTACGGAAACCTTGTTGACTGCCAAAATTCGCCAGCTCGACCATCTCGTGAATACGTTGCTTTCTCAGTGTGAGGGGCAACTCGAAATGTAAAACAGAGACGAAAAAAACGGAAAAAAAAGTTGACAGAACCTCCTTATTTCGTTATGGTTAAATGTATATCCTCTTGCCACCTCGATTTTTTGAAGGGTCATCTTCTTCACCGGAAGCAACCATGCCCCGATATCGCGCCGGGGGGCGCCCCGTACAACCGATTCGCTTTTTGCCTCGACCGTCTTTTTCTCGTGCAATCCTTTTATTTTTTTCGCTAATTTTCGAGATTTCAGCCATTTCCACGGCCATGGCGCAGTCCGGATCGTCGGACACGCGCGAAAACGCGGTCGTTACCGTTGGCAAGGTCGGAGCGGGCGTCTTGATGTTTCATCCCCTATATATCAGCCTGGGGGTCGAACGCGAGATTTCGGCATTGATCTATGGAGACGGTCTGTTGCGGCGAAACGAATCCGGCGCTACGGAAGGCGCTCTCGCTTCTCTGCCTACAACGGCGGACGGTGGACGAAGTTGGACCTTTACCCTGTACTCCGGTATCCGATTTCACGACCAAGAGTTTTTGACCGCCTCCGATGTCGTTTTCTCCTATCAGCTTTACAAACAGGCCAGAGCTTACGACCCGGTGTTTCACCGATATTTCCAGAACTTGGAGATGGTACAGACACCGGACGCTCGGACCGTTCGGTTTGTCATGAAAGAGCCGGTGCGGGAGTTTCCCTCTGTGTTGGCTACGCTTCCCATCATGCCCAAACATCAGCACGATCGGCGTTTTTTCGCCGATGCACAAGCGATGATGGACCCCAACCGTCCCATAGGCCTTGGTCCGTTTCGACTGGAGACATGGCCCGTATACGATACGGTCATCCTGTCTGCCAACAAAAACTGGCATCGAGGCAAACCGAGTCTCGACGGGATCGTCTACCGGTTTTATCCGTCGTTCGATGAACTTCAGGCGGCTTTTGTAAGAAGAGAAGTAGATCTTATCGAACTGGATGGAGCCGGGAGCCCGGTCGAACTCAAGCTTGCCCGTGAGTCGAGCAAAATCCACGCGGTTCAGCCGGATCGGCAAATGTTCGTCTCGCTTTTTTACAACAACCAACATCCCATGCTTTCCAGCAAGGCGGTGCGACAGGCGCTTACCCATGCTACGGATCGGGAGCGTATCATGTCGCAGGTGATGATGCCGGGAACCGGCGAGTTGGCCTACAGCCCAGTCTCCTCATCTTTTTGGGCAAACGGAAATGCTGTCCGGTATGGCTATGCGCCGGACCGGGCGCAGCGCATCCTTCGCGCCGCCGGATGGCAGGATAAGCAAAAAGACGGGATATTGAGAAACGGAAAACAGATCTTGCAGTTCGAGCTTATCTTTCCGCGTGGTTCTGTTTCCGCCGAAAAAGTCGTACGGTTGATCAAACTTAATCTGAGCGACATAGGGGTTCAGGTTACACCGGTTCCGGTAGAGCAGAAAGAGCTGGTGCAACGCCTCCGATTGGGCGTATACGAATGCGCGTTGTACATGCAGGATTTCGAACCGTCTCCGGATGGTTTCTACAGCATGTTTCACTCGGAAAGCATCGAGTTGGGGTTTAACATGCTTCGGTACGGGAATCGCCAGGTGGATCGCAGCATCGGTTTTCTATTTGGTATTCCGGATCGGGCTCGTGCATTACCCATTTATCGGGGGCTCCAGATGCAAATCAGCGAGGACCAGCCCTGTACCTTTCTGTATTTCATCACCACTCGATATGTTGCCTATGATGCCCGCATACAGAACGTAAGCCGCCCCGGCGGCGCTCGGTTGAACCCTCCCGATTCCTGGTTTATCCGCGAAGATCGCTAAAAGGAGGGGAGCATGGCCCTTATGCCCCTCCGGGAAAGACTCTGGCCTCGCCTTCTGCTGTCGCATATCCTGCTTGCCACCGTTCCCGTTCTTATCATCGGTTTGTTGCTGATCTCTACTGCGCGCGAATCCCTCGAAGATACGGTTGCCGACGGCAACTTCGAGGTCGCCAGACGCGCGAGCAACGAAATTCGTCTGTATCTCAAACAGTCGGGCGATATCGTCAATCAGGTGGCGGACAACATGGGGCTTGTAGACGCCAGCAGTTTGGAGCAGCAAAAGATGATCGATAACGCGATGGTGCGGCACGGACAGTTTCATGAGATTTCCTTGCTCG
>VGJU01000303.1 GCA_016867335.1 Candidatus Zixiibacteriota bacterium
ATCACGGTAATTCTTGTCATCGTCTTTCTCGCCTTGCCCTACGCCATCTCCACGCTGTATACCGGCGGCATCGGCGGACGACGGGCGTTTAAGGAAACTCCGGCCAACTACGGCATTGCCTTTGAAGAGGTCGAATTCAAAACGACGGACGGTCTGACTCTGAAAGGATGGTATCTGCCTCAGGACGGCGCCAACGCCAAGGGCACGGTCGTCTATTGTCACGGGTTGTTCAATGAACGATCCGAACTGCTCGATCAGGCTGTGTATATGCACCGGAACGGTTTTCGCGGGCTTTTGTTCGACTTCCGGCGGCACGGCAAAAGCGACGGAGATCTCATTACATTCGGTTATTTCGAGCGACAGGACGTAGAAGCGGCGCTGGGATATGTGACCAGCACCAAGGGAGAAACCGGCCCGATAATCCTCTGGGGCATCTCGATGGGGGCAGCCAACGCCCTGCTTGCAGGCGCGGAACAGTCGTCGGTCGGTGCCATCATTGCCGAAAGCAGTTTTTATTCCGCCCGCGAAACATTAGGCCAGGATTTGAAACGCATGTTTCGACTTCCCACCTTCCCGTTTGCCGGTCTGATCGAACGGATCACCGAATGGCGCACAGGCATCGATCTCGATGTGCTCGATCTTGGCAAGGCCGCAGGACGACTCGAAAACCGACCGGTTTTGCTGGTCGGTGGAACTGCCGACATCCGGATGCCGATCGAAAATAACACCCGCATCTATAACGCAATCCCCGGCAACGCAAAAGAACAGTACATTGTCCAAGATGCCGGCCATGCCGACGCATGGCGCATAGCAACCGATACTTACAAGACACGTGTGACGACGTTTCTCCAAAACTATGGTCTGCTCGGACCACCCAATTCCGCGCCCGAATAATACTCAGCTACAGTGTTGTCGACCGATTTTCGGTGCCGCCGCTTTCAAAATCCACTACCTGTCATCGTGACAGGTCATGTCATGACGAAATAGCGCCAAACGTCATCGCAGCAAGGCGCGGGTCAAGGAGAAACAGCCCATGCGTATCGGAGCCGTATCGACGGTATTTGTCCATCTTTCTCTCGACGAGGCCACTCGCAACATGCAGCGACTCGGTCTTCAAGCTATCGAAATCGGCGTGGGCGGTTATTTTCCGAAAAACCACTGTGATCCTGCCGCTCTGCTGGCTGACCCGTCGGCACTGGAGACTTTCCGACACACGCTTTCCGACTCGGAACTGACGATCAGCGCGTTTGCGATCCACGGACAGCCGCTCCATCCCGACCCGGCCATTTCAGGGCGGTACGCGCAGGAATTCCACGACGCCTGCGTATTGGCATCCCGCATCGGCGTCACGCGACTGACTCTGCTCAGCGGTGTTCCGGAGGCGGTTTCGGGGGACCGGGAACCCAACTGGATTCTCTATCCTTTTCCACCCCGCAATCTGAAACTGCTCGAATGGCAATGGAACGAACGCTTGATCCCGTGTTGGAAACATCTGGGACGCATCGCCGAAGACCACGGTGTACGGCTGTGTTTCGAGATGCACGCGGGTGAGATGGTGTTCAAACCCGAAACTCTGCTCAGGCTGCGTGACGCCGTAGGACCTGTGGTCGGCTGCAATCTGGACCCGTCGCATCTTTTCTGGCAAGGGATGGATATACTCGAAGTCATCCGTGCGCTCGGCCCGACGATTTATCATGTACACGCCAAAGACAGCCGGTTGGATGACCACAACGTGCGAATCAACGGGGTGCTGGACGCCAAGTCCTTTCAGGAACAAAGGGACCGTAGTTGGCTGTTCCGCACCGTAGGATACGGACATGACGAGTTGTTTTGGCGCGATTTTATCAGCGCGCTTCGCATCGCCGGGTATGACGACGTATTGTCCATCGAACACGAAGACCCGGTGATAGACCCCGAAGAAGGGTTCGAGTTGGCCGTTGCAACGCTTCAACGGGCGCTTGTTCGAAAACCCGCGGCTCGGTTGTGGTACGAATAATACCGATTGGGGATTTTAGATTTTGGATTGGGGAACACCATGCCACTGGAGAAGAAATGAAAATCGGTGTCAATCTATGGATATGGGGTGCGCCGTTCCGAACCGACAGACATCTTGGCTTGTTGGCGAAAGCGCGGTCGATGGGAGCGGAGACCGTCGAGTTTGCAATGGAAGAAGAGACGGTGATGGATACGGTGCTCATGTGCCGGGCGCTTACGGACGAAGGCCTGGAATGCTCGGTGGTAGGACTGTTTGGGCCGCCGCATGATCTGTCGCTCCACGATATGTCGCGCCGCGCTGGTGTCGAGTATGCGAAACGCTGTATCGATGTAACTGCGGAGATTGGCGCATCCGTGTTTTCTGGTGCGGTGGTGGGCGTGGGTGGGCACGAGCCGATTTCGCCAAACGACTACCAAACGCGGATAAAACACGCGGCGGAAAGTCTGCATACACTCGGCGTCCATGCGCAGAAGGCAGGCGTACGTATGGTCGTCGAAGCCCTGAACCGCTACGAGAGTCATTTTGTCAACACCGCGGCCGAAGCCCGTGTGTTGGTGGACGCCGCCGATCACGAGGCCATCGGCGTTCACCTCGATACTTTTCACATGGGTATTGAAGAAGACCATCTCGGCGATGCCATCCGACGGGCAGGCGACAAGTTGATGCACATTCACGTCAGCGAGAGCCACCGAGGGACACCCGGAACCGGCTTGACGCCCTGGGATCAGGTCGCGCAAGGACTTAGGGACATCGGCTACGAGGGTCATGCGGTCATCGAATCGGTGGATCACACAAGCTGGCTCGGACCGCTGGCCTGTATCTGGCGTCCTCTGGCGCCCTCCGGCGATGACTTGGCGCGAAATGGACTGCAATTTCTCCGAAAGAGGCTCCGTTAAACCTCGCGTGATAACGTTTCACCCCCGTTTGTCGTTGTGAGTCGCTCCATTTCTTATAGGGCTACGAGAAATGCTCCGTTTTTTCGACTATGAACACATACGTCGGAAAGCGGTTCATTTTTTTAACCTTCCCCTGCAAATGTACGCCTTTTGTTTTGTTACCCTATCATCTCCGCCCCGTCGATAAACGTTGATACGGAAAAAATATCGTCATACTGAATCTTCCGGCGCGATATTTGCGTAGAATAAAAGTGAAAGGCCGGACGGTACACGGCATGATAAGAAAATACTTGACAAATGTTTAGTATATACTTATCTTATGTTTAGTATACCATAGAAGTTGCCAGGAAGGGGGGCAGGGATATGGTGCTCATGTACCGGGGGTTCGAGGGAAATCGGGTGTTCAAATGGTGTCGGGGGCATGCGGACCGAGCGACGGTGATGTTCCCTGCGGCGCCGTTTTTCGACCGGTGTATTGACAGGGTACTCGACGAAATCCGTGCCGGTAAGTCGGTGCTCGCCTGGGGCGACCCAGAAGGGATCGATCGGCTTCGCGAAACGCTGAGGGAAAGACATATCCACGCTTTCCCGTTTACGGAACCTGCGGCCCACCCGCGAACCCTGTCCAAGCGGCATCAACCGTCGCTTTCGCTGAGTCTGCTCGAAAAGGACGGTGCCGCGGCCTGAAAAAACGATAGACCGTCTACGGATGCGGCGCCATAAATACCAGTACCACCAGCCGCTCCGTACCGGTATTTACAACGCCGTGATCCACACCGGGCGGACACAGCACCGCCATGCCCGGACCGCATACCATCTCCTCTTCTCCCACGGAAAACGTCCCCGTGCCCTCCAACACGTAGTACACCTTATCGTTGCGGGCATGCGTATGCGGCGTCTGTGTCTGACCCGGCTCGAAACAGTAGATATCGCAAAACATCCGTTCGGTGTCGAACAGATTTACCTTCTGAAATTTTTCTCCCGAAAACCGTTTCCGGTCCGGTGCATAGACAAAAGCCATGGCTGTTTTCTCCGTTAAATAGCCCCACCTACACCGATCAGCACGGAATTTTTTACCGCGCGCTACCCATTTCTTCCACGCTCCTGCCCGAATCCTTCTTCAAATCGTTTCAACACCTCCTCCGCCGCCGTCTCGCCGGAGCGTACACAGTCGGGCAACCCCACTCCGTCAAACGCGTTGCCTGCCAACAAAAGACCCGGATGGCGGGTCGCAAGACCCCGTATACGCGCCACTTTCTCTCTATGGCCGAGCCGATACTGCGGCATCGACGTCGGATAACGCGATAGCACGGTAAAAAGCGGTGGAGTCGTAATACCCATCAACGCTTTCAGATCCTCGCGCGCCGCCCATATCAGTCTTTCGTCGTCTAAATCGAACAATTCCGGCTGAAGCGCCCCCCCTACAAATACGCGCAACAGGGCATGACCTTCGGGCGCACGTCCGGGAAACTTGACGTGGCTAAACGAACAAGCGATGA
>VGJU01000304.1 GCA_016867335.1 Candidatus Zixiibacteriota bacterium
GGTCTCCGGTGTCGGGCGCACTGGTCAGGATTTTTTCACATCCGAGCAGGGTCATCGCGCTCATCATCACCACCAGTATTTTCGAACTGTATATACGAAATCCATTCATTGCTCTACCTCTTCAAAACAGGACCCGGACGGTCTGTGTAAGGACAAAAAGCAGGGCGAACGTGATGGCAAGCGGAAGAAGCGCGCTTACTGCGGTCCATTTTACGCTTCGAGTTTCCTGATAGATCGTCCAGATCGTCGTCGAACACGGGTTGTGAAGCAACGAAAACAGCATCAGACATACGGCGGTGAGCAGGGTCCAACCTTCGCGTTCCACCAGCACCTGACGCAATTCTTCCAGCGTGTCCAGCTCGATCATCATACCCGCCTGCGTATAGGCCATGACGATGGTCGGAATGACGATTTCGTTGGCTGGAATGGCGATGATATAGGCCAGCAGGATCACGCCGTCTAATCCGATGGCGCGGCCTGCCGGATCGAGCCATCCGCTTATGTGCGTGGTAAGCGTCTCGCCGCTCGCCCGGATGTTGCTGAGCAGCCAGATGATACCACCCGCAGGTACGGCCATGACAATGGCCCGCCACAGTACGAATACCGTCCGGTCGATGATCGAGGTATACAGCACCCGAAGCATGTTGGGACGGCGATAGGGTGGCAGTTCCAGCGTAAAACTGCTGGCTTCCCCCTTGAGCGCGGAGCGGGACAGGATCGCCGATAGGATGAGCGTCATGGCTCCACCGACAAGCACAACCAATACGAGCGATCCTGCGGCGGCTATGGCGGCCAGCGCCGGTGGGAAAGACGTGGCTACAAACAGCGTGGCGAGCATGATGAGCGTCGGCCAGCGCCCGTTGCAGGGCATGAAATTGTTGGTGAGAATGGCGATAAGTCGCTCTCGTGGCGAATCTATGATGCGACAGGCGACGACGCCTGCGGCGTTGCAGCCCAGCCCCATGGTCATGGTAAGTGCCTGTTTGCCGTGTGCGCCCGCCCGTTTGAACAACGCATCCACGTTAAAGGCAACCCTTGGCAAATAGCCGAGATCTTCGAGGATGGTAAAGATGGGAAAGAAAATCGCCATGGGCGGAAGCATGACCGAAACGACCCAGGCCAGACCTCGGTATGTCCCGTGCCATACAAATCCGGTGATCCACCACGGAAGCCCCATGGCTTCGAAGAGCGCGACACCCTGATCACCCAGATAGAAAAAAAAGTCGGCAAGCATGGCCGAAGGCACGTTGGCACCCGCTATCGTCACCCAGAAAACGACGGCCAGCAACAACCCCATGACGGGCAGTCCCCATATTTTGGACGTGACGATTCGATCTATGGCCTGATCGACGTGATACGACTTGGTTTTTTCGGTGTGGACCACCTTGCGGGCGATTTGCTCGGCGTCGGCATACAGGGACTCTACGATGGCGTCACGGTATGCGCCGCCGAGATTGCGCTGGAGTTGTTCGACACGCGCCAGCAACGCACGCGCCGGCGGTTGGGAGGTGGGGGTGTCGTTCATCACGAGCCTCCTGCCGCGCCCATGACGATACCCTGCTCCGCCGCATCCGGAGTCTCAAATCCCATGCGCGCCAGTTCGCCGTTTTCCAGCGCCTGACGTACCCGGTAGTCGCCGTCCAGCAGTCTAAGCGCGATCCAACGCGGATTAGGAAGACCCGGATACAGCGTTTCGATCATGGGGATCAACTCGTCCACCGCTTGGTTAAGCGCCGCGTTACCGGCGTTGCGGCGAGGCGCAACTTCGACGTCTCCTGCAATGACTTCCGACACCGTGCGCATCAGGAGTCCAAGCCCCTCACCCTTGCGTGCCGACGTAGGGACCACCGGCACACCCAACTCACGTGCCAGCGACCTATGATCCACGTCTATCCCTTTTCTCTCCGCCTCGTCCATGAGATTCAAACACACGACGACCTTGTCGGTGATCTCCAACACCTGAAGCACAAGGTTCAAGTTGCGTTCCAGCATGGTCGCGTCCACAACGACAATGACACAGTCGGGACGCCCGAACAGGATGAAATCCCGCGCGATCTCCTCGTCTACCGACGCCGAAAGTAGCGAATACGTGCCCGGCAGATCGACGATCTTGTATCTCTTTCCGCTAAACTCGAATCCGCCTTCCGCACGCGCCACTGTCTTGCCCGGCCAGTTGCCCGTGTGCTGTTTCAATCCGGTCAGCGCGTTGAATACCGTGCTTTTACCCACATTCGGATTGCCAGCCAGCGCCACTACGTAATCCCAGTTGTCTATATCGATCCCCATCCGCACCAGATGCTCGTGCAGGGCGCACGAACCGCAGTGATGCGCGGTGGAGGCAAGGGTACGGTTCACAGTGGACGTCCCATCGTCGTCGTTTGTTTTGTCGCTATTCATTTCTTTCACTCCGTTATCCATATCATATCCGATTGTTCTTTGCGCAGGGCGATCAGCGTTCCTCGGATGCGATAGGCCACCGGTTCTCCAAAGGCGCTCTGCATGACCCGCTCGATACCGGCGCCGGGGGTCAGACCCAGATCGAGAAAACGCCGCCGGGTAAGTCCTTGACAAACCGGATCAAGACCGAGGATGCGGCTTTCGCAGTTTTTGGCCAACTCGGTCAATCGTATACCCTGTCGGGGCGAGGAGATGGCATTTGTGCTGTGACGTACCGCCACGTTGGCGGCAATCACAGGCGCAAGGACGTGCTCCGCTGTGTCCGTTTCCACCATTATCCGTGTCGAAGAGGATTCGAGCACGACGACAGCCATGCCCACACGAAGCCCTTCGGCTACGATCTGGGCATAGACCTCCGGTGGTTCGTCTTCGATATGCACGATCTCCGCCAGTGTCCCCACTGGCCAACCCACCAACGAATGGCTTTCCACCGTTTGCATCTCGCCGTCGGAGTTTGGAATCGGGTCGCCTTGAGGATCAAACGCCGGATGCCCCAACTGGGCGTCCATCCGGTTGAGTTCGGCGACGGTGACGGTATGTTCGAGACGATCGGCGCGGGTGTGGATTTCTTCCATGGGAACCGAGGTTTCGTCCGCTAAATACCGTTCGAACAACCGGTGTGCGCGAATGACCTGAAGCGCCCACCGATGACCCTCTGGCGTAAGCCGAAGTCCCTCGCCGGTCATGGTCGCCAATCCCTGCGCGGACAACCGATTTACGAGCGTCAGTGCGTCTTTGGTGGCAAGCCCCAGTACATGCGCCAGCATTTCCACAGAAACCGGACGCCCTTCAAGATGTTGGCGGTGAAGATGGGTCAGCGCATCCTCGATAACCTGACGCGACCGCAGACGGCGGCGACGGCTCCAGCGTGCGTATATCCCGCGTCTTGGCCAGAACGTCAGTAAAACCAGTCCAAACGATGCTATCCACCACATACTGAGCGCTCCGTTTCGCGTTGCCTGTCCACCCATACACTGCTGGCTACCTGATGCCCTACGTGGTGCTCGGTCTCGCCGATACGAATCAAAAGCGGCCCGTCAAACGGCTCCTTTTTGAGCACATCCACCTTGGTTTCGGGTTTGAGACCCAGATTCCCAAGATACCGGAGCAGGTTGGGGTCTCGGTCCGGTACTCGGCGAACGACCGCCGTACACCCCGGCTGTATGTTTACCAATCTTTCGTGATCGGGCCGGTCGATGGTGCCGTCTTTTCGAGGGATCGGCGAACCGTGCGGATCCAGCGTAGGATAGCCCATCAGCGCGTCTATTCGGTCTTCGAACTCCTCCGAAATGACGTGTTCGAGCCGCTCCGCTTCCGCATCCACCTGATCCCACGAATACCCCATCGCTTCCGCGAGATACACTTCCAGCAACCGATGGTGACGGATGATTTCGAGCGCGATTTTTCTGCCCGCATCCGTCAGTGAAATACTCTGATACCGTACGTGTTGTACCAGACCCATATCGGCCAGTTTTTTCATCATGCCGGTCACGGACGCGGCCGATACTTCCATGCGCTCGGCAATCGCGTTGGTCGTAACGACAGCGTGACGTTCCTGAAGTTTGTACAGTGCCTTTAGGTAGTCTTCCGCCGCAGAGGTCAGCATTTTTCCACCGTTTTTAAAGGTTTCGATGGGCCGATCAAAAAATTTAACCGCAACTAAAATATGATTTGTGTATGGAATTGTCAAGAATTAATAGCGACAAAAACAAATAAACTGGTCGAGGAACATCATTCCGCTTGTTCCGGTTTCTCTTGCCACATATTTTCAGGGCAACATGAACCCTCTCTCCTTTTTTGACGCGCATTGCACGGTCGGACGGCGTTCGACACCGCGTCCGGAAAACAACCTATCGTC
>VGJU01000305.1 GCA_016867335.1 Candidatus Zixiibacteriota bacterium
GCGTGTGGACGGTCTCTACGTTACACCGGGACTGATCGACATCCACGCACACGCCTATGGCGGGTATCAAGGATGGCTGTTTCCCGACACCCATACGTTTCCGTCGGGTGTGACCACGCTGGTGGATACGGGCGGGGCCGGATGGAAAAAGTTCGATCACTTCCGGGAAACCATCATGGCCGAGGCCAAGACGCGTGTACTGGCATTTGTCAACATTGTCGGCGCAGGCATGGAGGGTGCGGTAGAACAGGATGTTTCCGAGATGGATCCCGTCCCTTGCGCAAAAGCCATCGAAAAACACACGGACGTGGTTATCGGCTCCAAAACCGCCCACTTCGGCGGCCCCGGCTGGGAGGCCGTTGACGGAGCCGTACAGGCGGCACGGCAAAGCGGAACCATCGCCATGATCGACTTTGCCCCCAAACCTACGCGCAGTTATCGTGAACTCCTGCTGGAAAAGATGAGTCCGGGTGACATCCATACGCATCTCTATGCCCAGCATATTCCGCTTTTAGACGACGATCTGAAGGTCAACGACTATGTGCTGGAGGCACGCAGACGCGGCATCGTCTTCGATTTGGGGCACGGTGCGGGGAGTTTCTGGTTTCGGATCGCGGTCCCCGCGTTCGAACAAGGATTTCTGCCCGATACCATCAGCACCGACATGCACCGTTTTAGCGCCAATGTGCCGTTTGCCATGATGCCCCAGACCATGTCCAAATGTCTCAATATGGGGATGCCGCTGTATGACGTGATTCGCCGCTCGACGGTCGCGCCCGCGCAGACGATCCGCCGCCCGGAACTGGGCACGCTCTCCGTAGGCGCGGAAGCGGATGTCGCGGTACTCGAAATGCAACATGGCGATTTCGGGTTTGTGGACTCGGGGCATGCCCGCATGAAGGGCAACCGACGTCTTTCGTGCGCCCTGACCGTGCGTGCCGGACAGGTGGTGTGGGATTTGAACGGTCTGACATGGCCGGACTGGCACACCGCCGGAAAATACATCGTTATTCCGTAGGCAGGGTCGCAACCAGCCGAGACCTGTTGCCATAAAACCGCGCTGCAAACGGTGGGCCGCATACCCCGTGACCCACCGCAGGGAGGTTGCATGTCGTCTACCGGGTCAGCGCATCAAAAATCCGGGACATCCCATTCGGACCGGGAAAACTGGCAAATCGTACCTGACGATACGCCGTACGAACACGGGTTCAACGTCAAAACCCTGTGGGCGGCGCTGTTTGTCGGAGTGATCATGCTACCGGGTTCCATCTATTTGGAACTCGTAACGGGTAAGAGTTTTGCCGGAGCCGCCGAATGGGTCACGATCATCATGTTTATCGAGATCGGCAAACGGCTTTTTGTAAAGCTCAAACCGCAAGAAACCATCATCCTGTACTGGCTGGCCAGTGGTTTGGCGGCCAGCGGATTGGCGGCAGGAGCGGCGGCGGGCGGCGGGCCGTTTGCCAAGATGATCTGGTATCAGTATCTGATCCAGTCGCCGCAGGCCGACGGGCTGGCGCAACACATTCCCGGATGGGTAGCGCCGCCACGCGGCTCCGAAGCGTTGATCGATCGCACGTTTCTTACAGACGTATGGCTCGAACCCATAGGGCTGGCGCTTGTGGTAGCCGTCCTCGGCATGGTAAGTTCGCTGTCGCTCGGCTATATCCTTTTCCGTCTGACCGCCGACGTGGAGCGACTCCCGTTTCCTCTTGCACCCGTACAGGCCGCCGGCGCGACCGCACTTGCGGACTCGTCCTCGGGTGAGGAGACGTGGCGCTGGCGCGTTTTTACCGTAGGAACCATGATCGGGTTAGGTTGGGGGCTTATCTACGTGGTCGTACCGACCGTGTCGAGTGTGGTGCTGACCAAGACGGTTGAGGTCGTTCCCATTCCCTTTGCCGATTTTACAACCCGGTTTCGTGATGCGCTTCCTTCCACCCCCATCGGCATAGGGACGGATTTGGCCACGCTTTTGGTCGGGTTCGTACTGCCGTTCTGGATCGTGACCGGCACGTTTATCTCGTCGATATGTGTAACGTTTATTGTCAATCCACTGCTGTACGATTTCGGAATCCTGCACAGTTGGGCGCCGGGTATGAGTACGATTCCGACCAATATCAACAATACGATCGACTTCTGGCTCAGCTTCTCGTCGATAGGCACGTCCGTCGTAGTTGGACTTATTGGCATCGTCGCTGCGGCAAAGGCGTTGAGGCGGCGCTCTTCACCCACCGCCGAAACCGGCCCCCGCACTCCGCCCAAAGACCGGGGCGACATCCGACTGATCGTGCCGATTGCGGTCTGGGCCGCCGCAACCGTATGTTTTATCCTGTTGGTAAACCGACTCGTACCTGACTTTCCTCTGTGGATCGCCATCCTGTTTGGTTTTGTCTGGACCCCATTTTTCTCCTATATCGGCGCCAGGATGATCGGAATCACCGGTGCGCCGTACGGCGCCTCGTTTCCCTATGCCCGCGAAGGCTCGTTCTATCTGTCGGGTTACAAAGGCGCGGCGATCTGGTTTGCGCCGGTCCCCATGTTCGACCATTCGGGTATGGTCGCCACGTTCCGGCAACTCGAATTGACCAAAACCCGTTTCGGCAGTCTTGTCCGGCTGTCGGTCACCAGTCTTTTGCTCTTGATCCTGTTTAGTTTTATTTTTTATTCACTGATCTGGAAATTGGCCCCGATTCCATCCGCCGCATATCCGTACATCGACCGAATATGGCCCTTGCAGGCCACCATGGATACACTCTGGATAAAATCTACCCTGCCAGGGGGGTCGGGTCTGCTGGGGCAGATCATCCGCTGGGACTATATCGGCGCGGGCGCGCTGACGGCAGGAACGCTGTACGGCGTGTTGACGCTTTTCAAAGCCCCCCCCCTGTTGTTTTACGGACTGATCGCCGGTATGGGAACAGGGGCTTGGATACACTACACCCTGCCCACTTTCGTAGGAGCCATGCTAGGCAGATTTTATTTTGGCAAACGCTACGGCGAGCGACGCTGGCTCGCCTACGCCCCCGTGCTGCTCGCCGGGTACGGATGCGGGCTGGGACTTATCGGCATGGCTTCCGTCTCTTTTGTGCTGATTGCCAAATCCACATCGCAGATTCTTTTTTGACACAGAGGATCATACCATGCAGAAATCGTTTCGCGTAGCACTGGTCGCCGATTTGAAAGGAACGGACGGGGGGTTGGTTTTCAAGGATTTCGGCGTAGAAATACTCGAAGCTGCAGGCGTTCCATGGTATTTTTTTGCCGAAGACCGTAGACCGGTTACGCCGAATCAGCTTGCCGACTGCGACGTGGTCGTGTCCATGGGACAACCGTATACGCCGGCTAGTTTTTTGGGTGTCGAACGCCTGGCACTCATCGCCCGTACCGGTGTCGGCTATGACATGGTCGATCTGCATGCGGCGACGCAGGCGGACGTTATGGTCACGATTACACCGGAGGCCACTACCCGCTCCGTGGCCAGCGCCACACTCGCGCTGATGCTGGGGCTGTGCCACCGGGTGCGGATCAAAGACGCCATCGTGCGCGAACACCGCTGGCCCGACCGGTTTCACCACATGGGTTGTGAACTGCGCGACCGCGTGATCGGACTGGTCGGTTTCGGACTTATCGGCAAAGAGGTCGCACGTCTGCTTCACGTTTTCGGTCCCGCGAAAACACTGGCGTCCGACCCAGTGGTAAAACCCGAAGACGCTGCGACCGCTGGGGTGACCTTGACGGACCTCGACACCTTACTGCGGGAGAGCGAGTTTGTTTCCATACACTGTCCGTTGACACCGGGAACACTCGGATTGATCGGAGACCGAGAACTACGTCTGATGAAACCGTCCGCCTTTCTGGTCAATACGGCGCGTGGTCCGATCGTGGATCAACGGGCCTTGACCGCCGTTTTGCAGGAGGGGCGTATCGCGGGTGCGGCCATCGACGTGTTCGAGCAGGAACCGACCGCGGTGGACGATCCGCTACATGATCTGGAAAACGTGATCCTTGCGCCGCACGCCTCAGCGTGGACATACGAACTGTTTCGAGACATAGGCCACGACTGTATGAAGGCGGCACTGGCCGTGTCGCGTGGAGAAATTCCGAAATACGTAGTCAACGAGGCAGTGCTGGAACGCCCCGGTCTTCAGGCCAAGTTGGCGCGGCTGAGGGAGGCAGGAAATGGACAATCAACTACCCCGTAGCAAGCAACGGGGTTTGTAGTTCAACACCAAAGGCGTTGTCCACGATGGGCCGGTTGATAGCGGCCCTGCGGATGTTCTGCGCAGCGATGCTGTCGGCAA
>VGJU01000306.1 GCA_016867335.1 Candidatus Zixiibacteriota bacterium
TTTGCCCCTTTGCCGCCTTTTCGGCGGGTATATCGTCAAAACCCTCGGCCATCGAACCGGACTGATCGATCATAAAGGCGATGCAGGATGGCTTGGTACGCGAAATTTCTTCGGAATACGGACGTGAAGGCATGGTGTTTTGCTCCTGGCCTATGGGTCACCGACGATCGTCAGTCCGCCATCTACAACCAAACAGGTTCCGGTGATAAACGAAGCGGCATCCGAAGACAGAAATACGACGGCCGCGGCGATGTCTTCGGGTTGCCCCAATCGCTTCATGGGACAGCGTGCTACAAACGGAACGCGATCCGCGTCGGTTGTGCCGTCCCACGCCGCCGTCAGGATGGCGCCGGGCAACACGGCGTTGGCGCGCACATACGGTCCGTAGTCTATAGCGATCGACCGCGTAAGCCCTATGACACCGCCCTTGGCCGCGTCGTAAGCGGCATAGTTGCGAAAGGCCACATGACTATGCACCGAAGCCGTATTGACGATGGCCCCGCCGCCGGACGTCTTCATGACCGGGATGGCAAATTTGCTTCCCAGATACAATGCCTTGAGACACACGTCGAGCGTCCGATCCCATCCGGTCTCTTCCAGATCGCACACCGGGCCGAGGGCCAACCAGTAGGCATTGTTATGGAGGATATGTAATCCGCCGTATACGTCCACGGCACAACGCACCATGCGTTCTACGTCGGACGCACGGGCAACGTCGGTCACACAGGCGACGGCCTGTCCGCCCTCGGAGACGATAAGACGCGCCGTCTCGTCCAACCCGGAAGCGTTGATATCGGCAACAACCACCCGCGCGCCTTCCAGCGCCATCATAAGGGCCGTCGCACGCCCGATACCCGACGCCGCACCCGTCACAATCGCAATTTTACCGGATAGTTTCATGCCGACCGCTTTGCTTACCCGATGTAGCATACGCTGTTACAAAAGGATCGACTATACATTCTATCAGGAAAGCTTTCAAGTGTCAATAGAAAAGCCGGTCCCACAAGCGGATAAAGATTATTTTGACTTTTTCCGACGGCTTCTGTATCGTCCCTCGCCATGCACTTCCAAACGACATCCCTCAAGGTTTTGGTTTTGACGAAACACCGGGAGAACCGTATGACGGCATATTGCTTATTCATGGCGGCGAAATTTTTTCTGTTGTCTTTGCTTGTTCAAGCGCCGGTCGTTTTTGCGCAATCCGGCGTATCCGAAAAGATGTCGCTCGACCGCCCACCTACACCGGGTGAAACGGCTTACTACCGGATCGTTCGAACCGACGAAACGCTGGATGCGCAAGGCCGCGTAACCGGCAGGAGGCACAGTTCCGGGTTGTTTCTACGCGAAACGCTGTATGTCGGGGCGGACGGAACACGGACAGACCGCTATACATGGAAATCGTTTTCCACCGGACGGACGGACGGGTCTTCCGATTCCGTCCGTATGACCGCCGTCGCGGCCGTTACCGGGTTTTCCTTCGATCTGTCTTCCGGGGATCGGTTGAGCGTCCCGGCTCTTGCGGTGGGCGGCATGGCGAAAACAACGGAAACTTTTGTGTTTTTTACCGTTGTCTGGGATGCGGTCGCCCTGTTCCGAAATGCCGCCGCTCGCCCCGGATATCCTATCGGGCAACTCGAACACATCGACGATCGTATCGAGGAGACCACCGTACCGGCTCCGGCGGTATTCGACTTTACGCCCGTCGTCTCCCGGTTTTCGTATGTCCGAGGCACGACAACCACGGAATTGGCCGGTTTTGGTCCGGTAAACGGCGTTCCCTGTGTCCTGCTTCGGTTCGAAACCCGGCCCGGCCCCATCGCCTATCTGTATCGCACGGAGCGCCAGACCATAGAAATCCGCGGAACCGAACGCTCCGAGGGCAGTATCCGGATGGCAACGGATCGACCCGTTGTGTTGCAGGGGGAAATGACCGGTCTACTGGTTGCCATGCAAACCGGGACTCTACCCGGAAAAACGGTCGAAACACCCATCGTCATACGCCAAAAAACGCGAATGGAACGGGTGTCGGCGGAATCGCTCGATTGAACGAACACCGAGTGCAATCCCCGCAGTTTGCAGCGACGATCAAACGGATTAGGCGGGGTTTGGTAACGCAACAACTTTTAAAATACGGAAACGTCGATCAACATCCACCAGCCCGCTGTTAGCGCAAACGCTATGGACAGAACCAAGAAAAGCAGGAGAAGTTTTTTTTTACGGTACAGACGAGGCAGTGGGAAGGGGGCATAGAGCAGGGTGGGGTAAAAAATGAAATTGCGCCAGCGCGGAAAGTTACGGTTACGCGCATAGCCAAATTTGTACGCCAGCACGATATCTCCTCGAAGATAATTCCGTATCGACTTTTCGAACGCTCCGGCGTCCTCCTCATTAAAACCTTCGGTCGTTTCGTCGTACCGTTCGACCCGGCAGGCATCGAGCAGACCGGTATCGACAAGCCGTTTGATTTCCAGCGTATGAAGCGGTTTGCCTTCCGGGTTGAACACCGACGCGATACGTGACTGCGGGTCCATGTAACACCACTTTGCCTGTTCGGGTATCCAACATTCGCAGACGTAATGCCCGGTAAGTTTCAGGGGACCGAATTTCCCCGCCATGTCGACCAGACGAGTGGACACCCCTGCCGCGTTGGCAAAAAGGTAGTAGACAAGCGCCACGTTTTCGCACCACCCGCGTGCCCGGCCTGATTCCATGAGGTCGTAGGTATCGAGCGGCGAAGCCTGTTGGAGGGCATCGGTTGGGATGCCGCCGGCGTGCGCCGTGTCTTCCATGACCACGCGAAACACGGCTTTCATACGCTCGCGCGTGGAAGCCCGAAGGTCGATGCGGTCTTCCAGCAGGACTTCGCGCCTGAAGGACATCGATGTCGTGGGCGGCAAGCCCGGCCCATTCTTCCGGCCGATAGGCGGTCACCCGGCTAAACGGAACGGTGGACCGAACGACGTGGTAGTTATCGGGCCAGGAAAGCCCTGCCTGTGCGTAGTTTTCGCGTGGATAAAACTCGATGGTCAATTCTATGGGTCTGGCAAAAAAGCGACCTTCCCGGGTGAGACGGTAGGTTTCACATCCGGCGATGGGAAAGACGATTTCGGGATGTCTGCTTCGGTGTATAGCACCCTTGCTGAGGGTCAGCGTTTCCCATGCGGGTGCGTTTATGGCGGGGAGAAAGGCAAAACGGAGCGTCTGCGGCCCGGCAAGTCTTACCGAACAGATCGCCGGGATTTCGGCGACGTTGTAGATTTCGGTTTCGGTCGCCTGACGGCTGTGCACGTCGAACGTCCGCCATTTAGGGTCTTGATAGGTACGGCGATAGACGGCATACAGGGCTGTAAGACAGCCAAGTGCTATCAGAAGATTGGCATAATAAAATATATAGATCAAGGCTACTTGAGTCCCATTTCAACCCAGGTGACACACATCCGGCGGATGCGCGGATGGTCGCTGTATAGAAATTCGTCGGTAAATACGCGGGGCGGCTGGCTATATTGAAGCCGTTTTATAAGCGGAAACAGTCCGTCGTAGTTTTCTTTCATCATGATGCGGTGGCGTTCGGTCGCAGGTTCCGGAAAAAAGTTGAATGCCAGATGTCGGCGTCCGACCCTGCCGCCAAAGGCGGCGTGCCAGAGATTCATGTTGGCAAACAGGAGGTCACCTGGCTGAGATTCGAAGGGGTAACAGGGGAACTCCGGACCGGGGAACCCGATTTGTCCCATGTTTTTGAGGTCTTCATGAAACGGCGGCAGGTGTGATCCGGGAATTACACGCAAACACCCGGTCTCTTTGGTAAGCGGATCGAGATACAGCGACACTTTCATAGGAGGCGCATACAGTCGGGTACCGTCCGGATGCCAGGGGGTGTCGCCCACGTAGAGATTTCCTTCGGAACACAGCCAGGAAAAACCTGGCCCGTAGAGTTGTTCCATGACACCGTACAGCCGGTCGTCCGCAGCAAAGCCGGTAAGGAGTGCGCTTTTTTCGACAATGCTGTACAGCGACTGGCGTTGTTCTCCGGGAAACGGGCGGCCGTCACGGTCCTGAAGCAGCATCGTCTCGAATTCTCGGTCGATGACGGCCATTTCGTTCTTATCGAAGGCTTGGCGAAGCACAAGAAACCCAAAGGTTTGGAAATGGGAGACCTGGCTTTCGGTAAGCTTCATTTCTTCTCCAGTGGCATGGGAACCCCATGAGCTTGCTGTGGGGAGGAATGCCCTAAAGGGTTGACAGCGAGAAACCCACTGACCAATAACAACCTGTTTTGTATGCTATGGATATGAAACTT
>VGJU01000307.1 GCA_016867335.1 Candidatus Zixiibacteriota bacterium
ATGACCTTCTCCCGCGTAGTCGCCGAAAACGGCGAAGGTGATTCGGAAAACATGCTCCGGAAAACGTCGAATGGCGTCCATGATAGGACGGAGGCGTTTTGCTGTCAAGCGCTTTGATGCCCATTGCCGACGAATCGGAGATCGACCGGAAAGCAGGCTGACGCCCGCAGACTGCAACTTACGGATACGGCATCGTACGGCATGGCGGCGGCAAAAAATGTTTGACACCTTTGCGTTGGGTGGCATACCTTAGATAAGCACACCGTATGCTTCCGATACGAACCGTTTTCCCGCGTCTTTTGCAAGACCGGAGCCATCCTCTGGTATGTCAGCCATTTTTCTCCGTTTGATCTGCCTCTTTCTCCTGAGTGTCGGTCTTTTCGGGTGTTCTTCTTCCGGGCCGTCCGGTAGAAGCGCCGCATTGATCGGCAAAACCGACTATCCCGCCATTGCTGCGCAGATCGACTCGACCCGCATAGATATGGCCATCCGTCGGTTTGCCGCTTTCGGAACCCGCACGATCGGCACGGCGGGCGAGGATTCCGCTGCGTCCTATATTGCGGAGGCGTTTCGTCAGGCGGGACTCGAAGGGGTGGAATTCGAGCCGTTTGCCGGCGCCGCCCCGGTGGACGAAGGGGCTTCGATTCGGGTGCTTTCCACGGGCGAGACCTTGCCGGTGCATTGTTTCTGGCCCAATCTGGTCCGCACGCCCTCGCTTCCGTCCGCCGGTGTCGAAGGCGTGTTGCACTATGTAGGCAAAGGAGCATTCAGGGATTTCAACGGCAAGGTGATCGAGGGCAATTTTGTCTTGATGGACTTTAACTCCGGTACAAACTGGCTCAACGCGGCGGAACTCGGCGCGCGCGGTGTGTTTTTCATCGAACCCGACGAGACGGTGCGTCAGCAGGCGGAGGAAAAGTTTTTGCAAAATCCGGCGGACGTGCCTCGTTTTTACATTTCGAAAACCCACGCGGCTTCGCTTCTTGCCCGGATGGCGACGGGCGAGGAGGTGCGTATCCGGACAAAAGCGCGGATGGTGTGGAAGCGTTCTCAGTCGAAAAACGTGCTCGGCATGATCCCCGGTACGCATGCCGAACTAAAAAACGAAGTCATCGTCATTGGCACGCACTATGACGCGGTGTCGGTGGTTCCGGCGATAGCGCCGGGGGCCAATCAGGCCGCAGGAATCGCCAGTCTACTCGAAATCGCCCGTATGATGGCCAAAAATCCACCGGCACGCACCGTATATTTTCTGGCGACCAGCGGTCACTATATGGCCAGTTCGGGTATCAACGCCTTTATCCAGCGACATATCCGTAAACACCCGGTCATGGCCGCGCGTCTGCCCGAACCGCTCAATATGAAGCTGTATATCGGGCTGGACCTTTCGAGTCAGCGCAACCAGATGGGGGTCTCGTTTACCGGCTGGCTGTATACGGGCGACGCTTTTGACAAACAGCGGTTTTTTACTCCGTTTGGCAAATCGTTTACCCGGTACGCCGCCGGCGCGACCGAAGCGCTGGGCTATGCACCCGACATGTTTATCAACGCCATCTCGCCCATAGGCGGCATCCGGTGGGATAGCTGGTTTCCGGGCAAGTGGGGTGCGGACGGCGAACTGGTATTCTGGGCCGGATTTCCTTCTATCTATCTGGCTACGGTCTTCGATCAGCGCAACCTTTCCGACACTCCGCTCGACCTGCCGAAATTCATGAACATCGGCAATATCGTCACACAGACCAAGCTGTCCGCCTGTCTGCTTTACGACGCCGTCAACGATCTCGACCTTTTGCCCGACTTCAAGATGGACCTGCCAGACGGTCTGGGCACGCTGAAAATACAGGCCGTCGAGTTTGACCAGCGCAAAGGGTTTATCCCCAAGACCCCGCTTCCGGGGGCGGTGTTTGTCTCCCGCCGCAATGAGAAGACACTGATGGGGGTCCGCAACGAGTACTATCAGGTGGCCGACGAAAACGGCGTGGTGGCGTTCGACCAGCTTCAGATACCGCGCCGGACGCCTACCGAAGCCTATGTGCTCGACGACGACTCCGGCGAGATCATCTACGCGCCGGATCGGGGGCCATACGGCGACGGGCTGTACCCTATCACGGTCACGCAGGATTGGGTGGAAAAGGAAAAGAAAATCGTATTGTTTCGGTGCGAGGCGGTGGATGTATTCGATTTGGTGGATCCGCGGTATCTGACACGGATGAAAGAGGCGACCGTGCTAAATGCGGCGGACAGCACACCGCTCAAGTACGGCCACTCGCTGCTCGACCACGGCTGGTTCGACTGGATGTCTTATGTCGAGGCGTGCGGCCCCATATTCATGGAGCCGGGCGAGCGGTTCAAACTGCTCATGGGCACGAGCGTGTTGGGCAATCGGCTGGTGCTGACCAACGCCACCCCGGAGAACCCCATGGGAACCGGATATACGGTAAGCGGCGCGGGGATTCTGTCCGAACTGCCCTATCGAGTGGCGCGTGACATGTGGACGCTCAACGACTATCGTTTGAAACTTCTGCGCGCGGCGGGTATTGCCAACGAACGTCTGGAGGAGATGCACGCCAAAGCCGGAACCCTGCTCAAAGAGGCTGAAGAAGCCAAGACACGTCTCGACTGGGAGGCGTTTATCCAGCATGCGCGCGCCGCCTGGGGCTACGAATCACGCGCCTATCCGGACGCTACCAGCACGGCCAATGACCTCATGAAAGGCGTTATTTTTTACATGTTTCTTATCTTGCCGTTTTCGTACTTTGTAGAACGGCTGCTGTTTGGTTTTGTAGCCATATCCCGACGGATTGCCGCGGTCACCGCGATTTTTCTGTCGTCTTTTATCCTGCTGGTGATCATCCACCCCGCGTTCAAGTTGGCTTCTACCCCCTATATCATCCTGCTGTCGTTTATCACCTTTACGCTGGCTGCGGTCGTTACTTGGCTGTTGGCGGGTCGCTTTGGTCAGGAGATGGGACGGATACGACGCGAACGCACGGCGGTATATCAGACGGATGTAAGCCGTTCGGGTGTGCTGGCCGCCGCATTTTCACTGGGTATTTCCAACATGCGCTATCGCCCGCTCCGGGTGGCACTTACCTGTATCACGATCATCCTGCTGATGTTTACGGTCATCTCGTTTACCTCGATCCGAAATTTTCTCCGGTTTTACCGGATCGACCGTCCCAACACGGCTACCTACGAAGGTCTATTGGTCCGAAACAACGCATGGTGGCCGCTGGAGCATTCGGCGGTCCGGTACATGGAGGGCGAGTTTGAGCGACAGGCAAAGGTCGTGCCACGCGCATGGTACGCCAGCCAGCCGTCTGGGGAGTGGAGCAGTGTGTTTATCAAGCTGGAACGTGGCGAGGATGTGATGCCCGACTCGGCCAGCATAGCCGAATTCCGCGAGATCACGGCGGCGCTTCAGGGCAACGACCCGGTGGCGATTTTGCGCGCGCGGGAAAAACTGACGGCTTCGTCGTTCCAGACGTATTCCCGCGCCATCATGGGGCTTTCGCCCGACGAGCCGGAGATATCGGGTATAGACACCCTGCTGATCGCCGGAACGTGGTTTACCCCGGAAGACCGCAACGTGTGTATTCTACCGGAAGAATTGGCGACATTATTGAACATAAAACCCGAAGACATCGGCAATGCGCGGATTTTGCTCTACGGCAAACCCGTTGTGGTAAAAGGAATCATCGACAGCAAAAAATTGTACGAATGGCGCGATCTGGACGACGGGCGACTTACGCCTGTGGACTACCGAACCACCAGCGCCGAGGTGATGGGTATGGTGCGCAACATAGCGCGGCAGACCGAAGGCGAGGACGAGGTGCTCGCCTTTACCCACATGCTCCCCAAAGACGTGCTGTTTATGCCCTATCAGGATGTCCGTGACATGAACAACGGCAACATCATGTCGGTAGCGGTCAAGTTTCCATCGGCGCAGGCCACGGAAAAGGCCATAGACAACTTTATGCCACGGGTCGGGCTGACCCTGTTTGTCGGCATGGAAGGCCAGTCTACCGTATATAGCGCACTCGCGCTGACCTCGTTGACCGGAATGGAAAATCTGTTTATCCCGATATTGGTCGCCGCGCTTATCGTGCTCAACACCATGATGGGGGCCGTGTACGAACGTTTCCGCGAGATAGGCATCTTTAGCTCGGTCGGACTTGCGCCGACCCATATCGGCGCGTTGTTTATGGCCGAGTCGTGTGTATACGCCATCATCGGCGGCATGGCCGGCTATCTCATCGGCCAGACTTTTTCGCAAGCCATCACC
>VGJU01000308.1 GCA_016867335.1 Candidatus Zixiibacteriota bacterium
TGGGCGGCAACCTGTTCTCGGTTTGGAAACGGCGACCGCGGAAAATGGTCTTGCGACTCCTCCCACTGTGTCGTCCAGAAGTCGAGCGTGTCTGCTATGCGCAGGTCGTCGAGCAAGTGCGTCAGCTGATCGAGCGAGGACATGGGGTTATGCGGAGTGCGCAAGCTGTACGACGATACCCGTCCGTTCCCATGTGACCGTGTTCACTTTCCGAACACATTGTCATAGAGCGTCGTGATTTCCGCGACCGCCTTTTCGTTTCGGGGGCGAAACTCGGTCACCGACAGCCCCGCCGCCGATGCCTGACTAAACGCCTTGCGTGCGCCGACGGGCGACGCGATAAACGTCATCACGTCCATCGCGTCTTTTAGGGCTTCGGCGGCTTCGGCGCTGTCGAGGGACGACGGGTCGGTTCGGCTGAGAAATACGGATACGCGGAGATTGGGATTGGCAGGAAGCATCTGGCGGATCAGGTCGGCGGTTTTGGCGAGCGTCCATATATCGAAACTGCGGGGTAGACAGGGCACGAGCATGAGGTCCGCGACGGTAAGTCCGGCACGCTGGCTTCCGGTGTCTCTTCCTCCGCTGTCGATGATGATGTCGTCGTATTTGGATTTCAGCCGAACGATTTCGGTGCGCACGGCCATCCCTGAAAGCTGGATGCCGGTATACCCGGCCTGTCCGGCGAGTTTTTCGTTGCGCATGGCGGTAAACTGGCTTGCCGTGCCCTGATCGTCCGCATCCACCAGCAGTACGTCGGCTCCCGATGCGGCGCGCAGAATGGCCAGATGCGTGGCGATGGTGGTTTTGCCAGACCCGCCCTTGATACCGCCGACCAGTACGATCATATCGTCCTCTGTGGGTAGGAGGGCAAATGCAGTGCCCGTCAGGAGAAGAAGGGGCGAGTGACGGAGCCGTCCTTTGTGGTGAGCCGGACGGGTTGCGTCTTGTGCCCTATTTATCTCAATTAGTTACTGTGAGCGTGGTTAGGCGTCCCCTGCCGGTTCCAGACAGGCGGGCGTATCGTTTCCCGGATGGTTGACCACCTTTGTCACCGCATAAGCGGTCATTTCGTCGGATTCGTAGGGCACGAGCAACGCTTGCAACGCCTCGCTTTGCCGCTCCCCCGACGACAGCCACTGGGCGTAATCCTCCGGTCTCAAGATTACGGGCATTCTATTGTGTATGGACGCCATCAGGTCGTTCGGCTCCGTCGTGATGATGGTACACGACCATATTTCGGAGCCGCCGGGATGAAGCCACTGTTCCCACAACCCTGCAAAGGCGAACGGGCGACCCGATTTAAGTCGGATGTGCATCGGCGTTTTTATTTTGCCGTCGGGGGAACGTTGCCACTCGTAGAATCCCTCCGCTGGAATCAGACAACGCCGACGGCGGAAGGCGTTCCGGAAAGAGGGTTTTTCGAGCAGCGTTTCCGCGCGTGCATTGATCATGCGGTTTCCGATCTCCGCATCCTTGGCCCAAGACGGAATCAGCCCCCAGTGAAAAAACTCGAGACGCGGTTCGGGCAGATTGGCGATGACGGGCACGTGCTGGGTAGGCGCGATGTTGTAGCGGAGAGGCATGTCATCCGGGATGTCCAGCCCCGGAAAGGACATGGACAGCATGGTCTTGTCGGCGGCCAGGGAATAACGCCCGCACATGTGTCGGCCCCTTTCTTAGGATGCTTGGACCATCGTTTTATTTGCCTATATAGAGATTCGTATATACGAGGCTTCCCACGGTTCCGTCCGCATTTTTGGCATAGCCTTTTACATAGGGCTTTCGCAGTTCGAGGTTTTGCGGATGAAACACAAACCCGGCCGCGTAGTCGCGTACGAGAATCTCCTCAGCTTGTCTATAGAGTTGCGTGCGTGTGACGGGGGAAAGCTCGGTGCCGGCTTGTTCGACCAGTTGGTCAAACCGACGATTGACCCAGTCGTGACGCCCCGCGCCTCTTGGCTGGGAACGCCACGTCATATCGAGCATGTTGCGTGGATCGACATAGTCGGCTACAAAACGGATCAGACCAAAATTCATCTTCCAATCGTACAACTGGCTCATATAGGCCGTACGGTCAGCGGTGCGTATGGTCACTTCGACGTTGAGATGCTCTCTGAGCATGCTCTGAATGGCGGAGGCGACCATAGTAATCGACGGCGTCGGCGCGCGCAGCCACATTTCCTGCTTAGGAAATCCCCGTCCCCCGGGGAATCCGGCGTCTTTCATGAGTTGCTGGGCACGGGCTATGTCGCGCGACTGAACGGGTTTCATGACCGCTCCGTTGTATTCCTTGAAGTCGGGCGGAATCATGGAATAGGCAGGCATGGCGGTGTTACGCAGTACGGTGCGACAGATGGCGTCACGGTCGAGGACTCTGGCAAACGCCTCTCGGACCCGTATATCGTTAAATGGCGGGGCTGTCGTTTTGAATAAGATATACCATGTTGTCCTTCCCCATGCTTTGACCAGTTCTTTGCTCAACACCGGATGTTTTTGGATACGGTCCAACTCGTTGATATCGACCGATTCGATGTCCACTTCGTTGTTTTCGTATGGAAGAATGGTCGCTACGGCATCGTCGCGGAAAGGATGGACGACCTTTTGAAGATACGGTCTTTTCGGTCCGTTGTAATTGGGGTCGGCGACAAAGGTCATGTGGCTTCCGCGCACCCATTCGGACATTTTGAATGGGGAGGACGACACGATTTTGTCCACTTCGGTCCATCGTCGTCCGTGTTTTTCGATGGCCCATCGAGGCGCAGGGTAGGCCAGCGGAAACGAGGCGATGTGGGGGAAATAGGGCGCGGGACGTTCGGTTTCGACGACAAAGGTCGCCTCGTCTGCGGCACGAACGCCAAGCAGTGTCGTATCTTTGAGGGTTCCCTTGCTGATGGCTTCGGCGTTTCGGATGTCATAATAAAAAGAGGCATACGGATTGGCGGCTGCGGGATCGAGCATACGGCGAAAGGCGTAGACAAAGTCGTTTGCCGTCACGGGACGTCCGTCGCTCCATTTTGCGCCGCGTCGCAGATAAAAGGTCCATGTTTTTCCGTCTTTGGACGCCGAATATCTTTCTGCAGTGGCGGGTTGAGGCTGCCACATCTCGTCGCGCGTCAGCAACGGCTCCCAGGGCAGTAGGGTGGCCTCGGCATCGTAGAGGTTGACCTGCGCGTCGAGGCTACGCGGCTCCGGACTCATCATCCTGAGCGTTTGGCGGGCAAGCGGAGCGGCGTCGGGCGGGAGGGTTCTGTTCGATGCTCCGCCCGGTTGTGCGGGCGCGCTCAGCATAAGCAAGGTGGTCGTGGAAACGGTGGCAAACGTAACGGTAAGGAGAGCGAGTATACCAGGCATGCGGTCGATTCCTCTTGAAGAGGGTCGGTAAAAAGATATGATGGCAAACCCATTGTACAGACGCTCCGGGGCATCGTCAAGTAAACTCTCCGATGATGGAGACGAAGCTCCGGAGCACGATGGGAGCACGGGAAAACATAACGAAGCGGGGACTGTATCGACTTTGCGACGGAGACAAAACCGGCGTCGGGCGGACATGTCGGTTGTTGCGGGGCTTGACAGCGAGCGCGAATGCCGCTACCATCGAAACATCTCAGAGCGCAGTGTTTTTATCCTTCTTCGAGCCGGATGGACTATGCTTTCGGACAGACAGTTTACTTTTGATCGGGTCATACGTCTCCTGATCGCTGCAGGAGTCGTGTGGGGCGTACTGCAACTGCTGGATTATCTGAGCGACGTGCTGATCCCCTTTGCTATCGCCCTGTTGCTCGCCTATCTGATCAATCCGTTGGTGGATGGCATTCAGCGGGGTTTTCGTCTTAAAAGCAGACCGCTAGCCGTAGCCGTCGGTCTCCTGCTATTCACGCTTGTTGTTGCGGGTGCGGCGGCGGCGATTCTTCCGCTTGTCTTGGACGAACTGGCGCGGATGAGAAAGTTGCTTGCCGCCGTCATCGAAGACGCCGCCATGCGAGATACGGCGGTTCGTCGGTTACCCGAAATCGTATGGAGGTATGTGTCGGAGGCGTTGTCGGACGAAAAAGTGAGGGAACTGATTACTTTTTCCAATATCCGTGAGGTGCTACAGCGGGTGTTGCCCGGCGTATGGGGTGTATTTTCGGGTGCAATGAGCTTGTTGTTCGGGTTGCTCGGTTTTGTGGTCGTCGGGATTTATCTGGTATTTATTTTGATGGATTACCGCGCGGTCACCGAAGGATGGAAGGAATTGATTCCCCCGCCGTACCGGGCGAGGGTGATCGACGTGGTTGGA
>VGJU01000309.1 GCA_016867335.1 Candidatus Zixiibacteriota bacterium
CAGTGGTGGGGCTCAACTGCGCGCGCGGCCCTCGCACCATGCTGCCCTATCTTGCCCGGATTCGCGGGGCCGTAGCGTGTCCGGTGGCGGCGCTGCCCGTGCCGTATCGCACCACGCCCGACCAGCTCACGTTTCAGTCGTTCCGCGATCCGCACTACGAGAATCTGCCGGGCGGACGCGCGTTTCCGACGGCGCTCGATCCGTTTGTCTGCAATGGCTACGAGATGGGCGACTTTGCCCGTCAGGCGGCGGAGATGGACATCCGCTATATCGGCGGATGCTGTGGAAGCGGCCCACACCATATCCGGGCCATCGCCGAAGCGCTTGGCCGAAACCCGGAAGCCAGCCACTATTCGCCCGACATGTCCAAACACTACGCGCTCGGAACCGACAAAAGCCTCAAACCGTTTAACCAAGCCTATGCGCCGAAGTTGTAAAATTATGCGCTTGTCCGAGAACCGTTTCGCGTGTACCGAGCGTATCCTTTACCCGATATGAATCCTGTAAACACGGGAAGAACCACATGCCCTTGCCATCTCACGCCCGTTTTTTGATCATCGGTGCCGGTGTCCACGGTCTGAGTACGGCGTATCATCTGGCAAAAGCCCTCAAAGCCAAAAAGCAAGGAAGTGGGGCCGAAATCGTCGTCGTAGACAAGACGGGCATTGGTGCTGGCGCGTCGGGGATCGCCTGCGGGGTCATACGAAACAACTATTTCCAGCCCGCCATGCGCCGGCTCATGGCCCACAGCGTATCGGTATGGGAAAGCGACCCTGCCGCGTTTAGCTTTCATCCGGTCGGCTACATGCAGATCAGCCACGAAGCCATGCATGCCGACGTTGCCCAGATCGCTTGTGAGCAGGCCGAAATCGGGTATCCGTCGATATTTGTCGAGGGCGGCGCGGACTGCATGGCGTATATGAAAACGCTTTTTCATGACTGGCAAGCACGCGGGATCACGTCGGTCTTGCACGAGAAAAAAGGTGGATACGCCAACAACCGGGCGTCGATGAACGGGTTGGCCGCCAAAGCACAACACGAGGGTGTGTCCATCCTGCCGGGGGTAAAGGTCACGGGGTTTCGTTTTCGCGGACGCGCCGTGTCGGCAGTAAGAACGGATCAAGGCGAGATCGAGACGGACTATGTGGTCGTGGGAGCCGGACCGTGGATCAAACAGATATGGGATATGCTCGATCTGCCTGCGACCGTTGCCGTCCGTGGCCGGGACGGCATCATGTACAAAGACAACCCCATGTGGACCTACTGGTGTCTACAGGAGGGCACGCTCGGCGTCGATCCGGCGTTTTTGCAGACCGACGACGGTCGTATGCCGCCCGTGATCCATATAGATACCGACGCTCCTCTGTATTCCGACGTGGACGGCTCGTTGCTTACCGACAGGCCTTGGGGACTGTATTACAAACCCGATTTTCATTTTGGCGGTGTGCAGGGTGGGAGTATGCCGTACCGAGTAGACACCGACCCGGCCGCGGTGCGCGTGGATCCGTACGGACCTGCATCACCCGATTTTGTGATAAACGACCACTTTGCCCGTTGGTGGTGTTCCGCGCTTGCTTTTTGTCAAAAACGCTTTGAGGGCAAGTATCCGCTTTTCCGGAAAGAGCCGTCGGGTGGGTTAGGCGCATTTACACCCGACTCGTTCCCGGTGTTCGATATCTTTCACGACAACGTGTATGTCCTTGCGGACTCCAACCATGGGTACAAAATGATCGGTGTGGGACAGTTGGCCGCAGAGGAGATGCTGGGAAATCCTCACCCGCTGCTGGAGCCGTTCCGGTTTTCCCGGTATGCCGAAGGCAAGTTGCATCCCGTCTCCAACAGTCCGTTTCCGTGGAGTTAAAGGTTAGGAATTGCGAAGAGCGAAAGGAAGTCATCACGTTTACGCAAAGACAGGCAATCCGGCTCGGATTTCCGTTCCCATACATGGAAATAGTCCGCTAAAGATGGGTCTACTGAGGCACTTTATGAAGGTTGCGGGAATTGACGAAAGCGAGCTGTGATATAGAACGGGTAACAAGGCAATCGAGCTATCTTAGGGTATTTCCATGAACCTTCTTCTCATCCAGACTGCTTTTCTCGGCGACGTCGTGCTGATTACGCCGCTTGCGCAGGCGGCGCACGAGCGGCTTGACGCGCGGGTGACGGTCGTCGCGCGTCCGTCTGCCACAGACCTGCTACGTGGTCATCCGGCGGTGGACGAGGTGGTGGCATACGACAAGTACGGCGCGGCACGCGGCGTGCGCGGGCTGATTACACTGGCACGGCGTTTTCGGGCATCTCGGTTCGACGCGGCATTGATCCCACACCGGTCGGTCCGAAGCGCGTTATTGGTCCGGTGGGCGGGTATCCCGGTGCGCGCCGGGTTCGAGACCAGTGCAGGACGGTTTCTGTTTACCCACCGCATCCCGTATCGCGCCGTCCATGAAGTCGAGCGCAACATGGACCTTCTTGGCCCATGGATAACGCCTCCCTCCGGTTATGTGCCGTCGCTTTATCCGGACGACGCGGACCGGGCTGAGGCGGACACGCTACTGGCCCAACACGCGGTGACGCCCTCGGATATGCTGGCGGGTATCGCGCCCGGATCGGTATGGGAAACCAAGCGGTGGCTTCCGGATCGGTTTGCGCAGACCGCCCGCCGTATGGCGCGGGAGACCGGCGTCCGCGTGGTACTGTTTGGCGGTCCCGAAGAGACGGCATTGTGCCAAAGCATTGCCCGGCAAGCCGGAGACGCGGTTATCGTCGCTGCCGGTCGTCTTGCCCCGCTTCAGTCCGCCGCGCTGGTTGCGCGCTGCACCGTGCTTGTCTCGAACGATACGGGCATGGCGCACATCGCCGCCGCCATGCGAACACCGGTGATCGGTCTGTTTGGCCCCACCGTACCCGCGTTTGGGTTTGGGCCGTACGGAGACGGTCATCGGATCGTCGAACAGCCCCTGCCGTGCCGCCCTTGTAGCCGTCATGGCGGACGCGCCTGTCCCATCGGAACCCATGCGTGTATGACCGAAATCACGGTGGACAGGGTAATGAGCGAAGTCGAGACGATCGTAGGGACGACGCATGCGTCGCCCCCGATGACACCGGACGCATGACCATGCAAGTCGCTATCATCGGCATCGTCAACCACGACACCATCCGCATGGCAGGGGGCGAGGAGCTTCAAGATCTGGGCGGCATCCTCTACAACGCCGCCGTCCTTGCCAACCTCATGGATGTCGCCGACACGATACATCCGATTTCCCGGATCGGACAGGATTGCTACGACTGGCTAGCGCGTCTACTCGCTCCGTATCCCAACGTCGATCTGAGCGGCATCGCCCTTGCGTGGGAGGGCACGAGCCGTAACACCATCCGCTATGACGCCGCGCTCGAAAAAGTAGAACGCCTGATCAACCGACTCGCCCCGATCTCATTTTCCCAGATCGAACCCTTTCTCGACAGCGATGCGCTGCTCATCAATTTTATCGTAGGAAACGACATCGACCGGTATACGATGCAAACGTTGCGTGCCCGGGCCCACGGGCTGGTCTATCTCGACGTTCACAATCTGTGTCTGGGCATCGATGCGGACGGCTACCGGTTTCACCGGACCCCGGAACACTGGGAGACGTGGATGGGGCTGGCGGACGTCGTACAGATGAACGAGATCGAGACACGGCTTCTGGCAGGCCGCGACATGACAGGCGAAGACGACTTTATCGATTTTGGACGACGGATCGTCGATCTGGGGCCCTCCGTATGTATCGCCACGCGGGGGCGGTTGGGGGCGATAACGGTATATCGGACCCATGAGGACGGAACCGAAGCGTTGGTATGCCCGCCGGAACCGGTAGAGCGGGTCGTCGACACGACCGGTTGCGGAGATGCCTTTGCCGCCGGGTTTCTTGCCGAATATCTTATTTCACACGACCCGGTTCGTGCCACAAGACTTGCGAATTGGACTGCTGCATTCAACTGCACGCTCGCCGGACTTTCCGAAGTCGGACGGTTTCGGGAGGCGAAAAATCGGCGAGCGGAGATTTCTTTTACCGATTAGCACGAGGATTTTGGGACAGGAGGTGTTATGAAGGTTTTCGATCCGACCGTACAACCCCGCCAGCGATTGCTCTATCTACACGCGAGAACCCCCGGTGTGTTTTCCGAGATTCTCAGCCTTACGCTCATCGAACCGGTCAAAGGCTACCGGGTGGAACTGACCGCCGAAGAACCGCAGTGGTCCTATCGGACGGTACACGACGCGCTGACGGACGG
>VGJU01000310.1 GCA_016867335.1 Candidatus Zixiibacteriota bacterium
AGAAAGGCTACTTGAAGACGAGATTGGACAGCGACGCCACTAAAATCACCCGCCATCCCGTATGTGCGTCGATACGGCCTAACTTGACCATCTCGGCCGTCGAAAGCGTGATCGCGTCCATGTCGGTCAACCCGGACAACACGGCGACGGTATACAACCCCTGATCGCCAAAGTGCGTTTTGCCTGCCGCCACCATAAACAGAATCACCGAATACAACAGTCCGAAAATGAGCGCGGTTTTGATCTGTGCCGGATTCTCATGTTCCGGTGGATCAATCGGGTGCGGTTCCATAAGGTATACCGCGCCGACGCTGAGCGCGGTCATGGCTCCCATCACCACACCGAGCGGTATCGCCGCCATCGGAAAAAACCGAGGTGCAACCACACCGATTTCTATCAGCACGCGGATATTCATCATGACCGTGGCGAGAAGACAGATCGAGGCGGCCGCCCACGCGGTCTCCGGGCGTGTTCGGTTCTGACGCGCATAGCCTACGGTGTTGGCCGTGCTGGAAATAAGTCCACCGAGCAGTCCGCCGAGAATCACCCCGCGCCGCGCCCCAAACAACTTGTAGGTCACATACCCGCTCAGACTGATCCCGGCGATCAACACGACCATCAGCCATATCCGATAGGGGTTGAGCACCTTGTACGGATCGAACGCCCGGTCGTGCAACACGGGCAGGATGACCAGTCCGATCAGCACAAGCTGTATGACCCCGTTAAAATCGGCTTCGTCGATCCGGGCCGCCAAACGGTGAAGCGGGTCTTTCCAGTACAGCGTAAGGGCCACCGCGCCGCCCAACGCCACCGCCGGTTCGGTATACCCCGCCACCAGCATCGCACCGACACCGTACATCACCAAAGCGGCCATCTCGGTCGTCTTGCCGGGATAGACCTTCTCCAATCTGAGTTCGGCTAAATTGCCGAGATATAATACGATCGCCACTCCGATCCAGCCTACCGCCACCGTCCATCCGCCATACACATTCGCCAAAATGCCCGACAGCGCGCCAAGCAGTGTGATCAACGGAAACGTCCGTATACCGGCGATTCGGTCGGTGTTGCGCTCGCGCTGCATACCCACCAGCAACCCAAGCAAAAACGCCAGACCCAGTGGTTTGAAAAGCCCGACATCCATCGGTCACAACCCCCCTTACGATCTTTACCCGTCTCCCTATCTATAGCCCGTTTTCTCGTCGGTGGCAATACCCACCCCGAAAACCCCTTCACCCAGCGGGTATTGGTCTTTGACACACCCTTGCAACCGGCATATCTTACGGCGAGACGAACGATTGCTTTACAAAAAAATGGATTGCGTATCGACCGTTCGCCCAGCCTGTCCCAAACTTGTCGCGGGGTTCATCGCTCGGAACAGGCCTGTTGAACCATAAACCGAACTCCAGTCATAGGAGTCTTTCATGTCCACCGTGACAACCCCGGAGTCGTTTTTTGGATTCCGGCTTGGCAGCGACCGCAAAATCGCGCGCTGGGACAAAATCGTCGAATACTTTTATCTCCTCGACAGCCAGAGTCCGAATATCCGGGTGATTCATCTAGGACCGTCCACCGACGGCAATCCTTTTATTCTGGCTATTATCACTTCGGCGCGCAACTTGGCGCAACTGGACGAACTTCGTGCCGTAAACCGTAAGATTACCGATCCACGCGGGCTTTCGAAAACCCAACTCGACCGGCTGATCGCAAAAGGCAAAACCGTCGTGTGTCAGACCATGAGTCTGCACGCGAGCGAAATCAGCGCCACCCAGATGTCTCCCGAACTTGCCTACGATCTGGTCACGTGCGACGACGAATCTACGCAACGCATCCTCGACAACACCATTTTCCTCATGGTTCCGTGTTTCAATCCGGACGGCCAGATCATGGTGACCGACTGGTATGACGAATACATCGGCACGGAATACGAAGGGACACCGCTTCCGTGGCTGTATCACAAGTACTGCGGTCATGACAACAATCGGGACGCTTTTATGCTCAACCTTGTAGAGTCCCGGTATATCGCCCGGATCATGTTTCAGGAATGGCGACCGCATATTTTTCAAGATCACCACGAAATGGGCACCTACGGCCCCCGTCTGTTTGTCGGTCCCTACTGCGAGCCGCTCCATCCACACGCCGATCCGCTCGTCTGGCGCGAAATCGAATGGTATGGGGCGCACATGGCCTACCGGCTCGAAGAGGCCGGCATCTCCGGCGTGATCACGGGCGCGCTGTTTTCCTCGTGGAGTCACATGGGGTTTCACTGGCTCGGCAATTATCACAACATCGCCAGCATGCTTACCGAAACCGCCCATGCACGGCTTGCCACACCCATCTATATCCATCCGCATCAGTTACAGGGAGAAAACGGCAACACGCTCCGTGCCTATCCGCACTACAAAGCCCAGACCAACTTTCCGAATCCATGGCGGGGGGGCTGGTGGCGGCTACGGGATATGATCGACCAACAGCTTGTCGCCGCCAAAGGCGTGCTCGACATCGCCGCGACCTACCGCGAAACCGTGCTTCGCAACGCGGTCCACAAGGCACTGCGCCAGACGCGCCGCGGCGAAGAGGAAGAGACGTCCGCCGGGTTTCTCATCCGACCTGACCAGCACGATCCCAAAACCGTAAAAACACTGGTCGACAAACTGCTTCTTCAGGGTCTCGACGTATCGAAAAGTCGGACGACGCTGATGCTTGGAGACCGGGTGTTTCCTGTCGGCACGTATTACGTTCCCCTGAGCCAGCCCAAACGCGGGGTGGTCAAGACCCTGTTGGAACGCACGTTTTTTCCCGACGACGCATGGGTGCGGCACAAGAACGGCTCGCCACAGCGTCCGTACGATACCACGACCGACACCCTGGCCGAGATGATGGGTGTGCGCGTCGAACCCGCGCCGCTTACGCACCGAGACATGGCCGTTTTCGGACGCCGCTTCGTCCCCGTGACCGCGCCCGAAACGCGCCCCGGCCATGTCTCCGGCAGTTCGGCGTACGGCTTTCTTGTCGATCCCCGACTCAACGCCAGCTTCCGGACGGTCAACACAGCCCTCGCCGAAAACGCCGAGGTGACGCGAATCCAAAACGAGGCGGAGACGGAAAACGGCTTGCTACCCGCAGGCGCGTTTTTGATCCGAAACCTGTCTCCCGACCGGATGGAACGGATCGCGCGCGAAACGGGTGTAACCGTCCATGCCGCCACCCATCCTCTTCCTTCTTCCCATGCGTTCCGCCCACCCCGCATCGGACTGTATCAACGATACTGGGGCGGCAATATGGACGAAGGTTGGACACGGCTTGTGTTGGAACAGTTCGGGTTTCCGTACCGCACCCTGCGAGATGCGGAAATTGCAGGCGGCGACCTCGGCAATCTCTGCGACACGCTGATTCTGCCGGACGATACCACTTCCATGATCGTCGGCGAAGAAGAGGAAATCGAAAAAAGACTGCACCGGTCGCCGGTCCCCGAAGCCTACCGGAGCGGTATCGGCAAGGAGGGCATAGAGACCGTTCGCTCGTTTGTCGAAAAGGGCGGAACGCTGATCGCCATCAACCGAGCGACCGATTTTGCCATCGAAAAACTTGGTCTCCAAGTCGTCAACGCGGTAAACGGAGTACCCGACAGCGTCTTTTTCTGTCCGGGTTCGATGTTGCGTGTCCGCGTAAATACTACCCACTCGCTCGGTCTGGGCATGCCCGACTATACGCTTGTCATGGCATGGAACAGCCCGGTTTTCCGAGTGACCGAGTCGCATTTCAACGACCGCTACGAGACGATCGTGTCGTATCCCGATCGGGATATACTGGAAAGCGGGTGGTTGATCGGCGAAACGTATCTCAGCGGTCGCCCGGCCATGCTGTCGGTCCGTTACGGCGAGGGACGTGTGATATTGTACGGATTTCGTGTGCAGTTTCGCGCCCAGACGCACGGCACGTTCAAACTGCTGTTCAATGCACTGGGATAAAATATGGGACGCTATATCGGCATAGACCTCGGAACCACCTCGATTACCGCGTTGACGTTTGACACCGTCTCCGGCCAGGTAGAGGCGCGTTTTACCGCATCCAACACGGCGGAGACGACGTCGCCGGAAGATCGCGACCGGGGACGTTCCGAATGGGATATCGCCCGGATGATTTATGCGGCGACCGATCTACTCGGCGCGCTCGCCCAAAACCGCATGGAGTCGGTGGACGGCATCGGCGTGACCGGACAACAACACGGGATGACGCTGATAGACAACCAAGATCGGCCTCTTATGCCGTTT
>VGJU01000311.1 GCA_016867335.1 Candidatus Zixiibacteriota bacterium
CACAATGATAGCTTTTTCATCACAAGGCTCCTTTGAGAGAAGGCTACGAACATCAGAGAAGGTGCGCGTAGCCAATGTACTCGGGAGCCTTGCCTTTTTCAACTAAGATAGGGACAACACCCACGGACCGGCACCCCTTGTTGTACGGACGCTTCGAGCGCTTCCAGCAAGGCGACCGGCCCCAATATCTCTTCTACGGTTTCCGGCTCCACACCGGTTCTAAACATCTCCACCCATCGCTGTATGGACGCTAAATACGGATTTGCGTCGTAGCCTATCTCCTGATCGACACGCCCCTTTTCTCCGATGACCGATACGTGAAACACCGGCGACGCGGAGCCAATCAGGTGCATGACAGCGACGCACCCGCTCTCGAACCGGACCGTCGCCTCGTGGTCTTTGCCAGCGCCACGGAAAACAAAGGCTTCCGATGCGTCGTACCCGGCGATCCTCAGCAGCATGTCCACCTGATGGATGCCATAGAAAAACACCCCGCCCCACTGCGAATGGATATCGCATGGCCCGGTTGTGGTTACGCTGTACACCGCACCAAGATCGGCGATTTTTTCGCTCAGTGTTAGAAAACTCCCCTGTTTGGGTACGGTGGAAAAGGAAGTTACGGGCACGCCACGTTGCTTGGCGCGCCGCAGAAACGCGATGCCTTCTTCCACTCTGTAACAGAACGGCTTGTCGATAAACAGCGGCAATCCGGCTTCGAGCAACGCCTCCGCCGCAGGCAGATGCTCGGAGGCATGACGATGGTCCACCACCACGCCGTCCACCATGCCGATAAACGCTTCGGGGGTTTCCACGACGGTCGGGATACCCCCGCGCTCGGAAGCCGCTTTCGCCAGTTCCGACGTTTCACCCCATACCCCCACGACACGCGCATCCGGAACCAAACCATCCAAGTTGATGGTTTTGGCGATGGCGACGGTGTGGCTGTTTTCCGCGCCTACAATACCGATTCTCAGCATGACGGCTCCTTGAAGATTATATGAAAAAATGGCCCGGAAAACCCGCTCGTTTCGAAAACGTGCTTATGGTGGTGGTATGACGCCGTTTTCTCCGAAAAGCAGACCCGCCACCTGTTCGGTTGCCTCCTGAATAGGCAGATGACCGGCCCCTTTCATCTCACGGATACACGCATGAGGCCACAGCTTTTTCCATGCGGGCAACGAGTTTTTTATGGCTCCGAACGTCCGCTCTCCATACGCAATATCCGTAGGCCGGTGCAATGCGCCAAAACGCGCTATGCCCTCGAGATCGGCAAACATCCGCAAATAGGCGTAAGTCACCGCATGGTCTATGTCGGCAAACGAATCGGTCAGATCGGTTTGTGCGGTGCGTTTGCTGCGTAGCGCCGTGTTGGTGATCCATCGGCCCGCGGGGTTGGCAAACGTTGAAGCATAAGCATATCGGCCCACTCGTCCTGCCAGAAATACACGGAAATACCAAGGCATATAGGCAAAAGGGTCGATCAGCACCAGACGGTCTATCCGTTCGATCAGACGGGGCGCGGTCAGAAGCGCTACGATCGCCCCACTACAGTTGCCGATCAACGTAAAGGTTTCCGGAACGACAGGAGAAATATGGCGGACGATCTCTTCGACAAGCGCTTCCGATGTCCAGACGGACGGTTTTCCGGATTTGCCGCATCCGGGCAGATCAGGCGCATACAACGTGAAGTGCGCTGGTAAAAACGGAGACAACGGCGCATAGGTGCGGTGACTGCCGGTCCATCCGTGAAACCCCACAAACACACGCGATCCTGTGCCGTAACGCGCCACGTGCATGGCTACTTCTCCCGCACCATCATGTCAAAAAGCCGACCTTCGTAGTCAATGGCGTGAAGTTCGAGACGGGTTCCAGCAACCGAGACATGCAGAAAATGCGGTGTGCCGAGGGAAAATGCGGTGTGCCACGCTTTTTTGTGGTGAAACCACTGTGGACGCATCCCCGCTCCACCGGCGACCACATAGGTGATCCCGTTTTTCAAATCCAGACGGTCGCCGCGAATCGGATGGCTGCGTTCGTAAACGATGGTGTGCGAATTGAACACGATATCGACCCCGTATGCCTCCATGATCGGACACAAAGCACGCATCTCGTCCACTTGATAGTCTGCCGAAATATACGGCGGATAGTGAAAAAAGACGATTTTCCACGTGGCGGTAGAAGACGCTAACTCGTTGACGAGAAACTCGTACTGCGGCGCGCCGGGACGAAACCCGCCGTCGCGTTCGATCAATCGGGGACCGGATTTGTCGTACACCACGATGGCCGTGCTGTCCAGTCCGATGAAATGCGTGTTGCCGTATCGGAAGGCGTAGTAGTTTTTCGGGTCCGGGTATGCCACATACCGGTAAAACCACTCGGCGTTTTCCTCGTGGTTGCCGGGGACAAGATAAAACGGCGTATGGGTAAGCAGCGCCTCTGCCGGGACAAACAGATAACGCGCCCAGTCGTCATAGTGGGTTCCCCGGTTTACCGCATCGCCTACAAGAAGCAAAAAATCGGGCCGCCGCATCCGCATTTGCTCGAACACTTCACGGTTATACGCATCCGTGCCAGATCCTCCCATCTCGCTTGTCACGCCAAACGAAAACGGCGTATCGTCGTTTACAGCGGTTTTGAGTGGATACACGGCACTTTCGACCGTCTCCCCCGTCGCCGTCACGGACCGGACCCGGTAGTGGTGTGTGGTTTCGGGCCGAAGACCGGTCAGCGTCACTCGATGGATCCGATCGGGCGGGGTGTGGCCAGTTATCTTGCGCGCCGAATCGTCTAGGGTCCGAAAACGACCGTCCAGTCCGGAATGGACCCGCGCGGTGTCCCAGACGTTCACTTCCGACGAGGCCGGCTCCGACGTTTCCCACACAACGGTCATCGTCTCTTGGGTCGGCCATTGCAAATAGGGCTGTTTGGCAAATGTAAGCATCTCCCCTCCTGTTCCCCGACGGGTGGGTCTATATACCCAAAATGGTTCTTGCATCCCGATGGATCATTTTTTCCATCTGGTCCATATCGAGCCGCGGCAAGGCGGTCCCTTCCAGCATATCGTTAAGCCGGCGCAAATCGCGGAGCGTGGCGTCTACCGTAGTCACGGGATAGTCCGTGCCAAAAAGCAGTTTTTCCCACACCCCGTATTCCTGAACCAGCATAAGGCTGTGATAAAGCTGAAAAGGCCGATAATGAAGCGCCGAGATGTCCGCGTACACATTCGGATGTTTGCGTATCACGGCGACCGTTTCGCCTTCGTAAGGATGCCCTAAATGCGCGAGGATGATTTTACAGTCCGGATGCCGGATGGCTACCGCATCAAGATGGCGGGGCAACGTCGTGTCGATAGGGGCTTGGTCTACAAAAGTCGTGCCGGTATGGAGCAATACCGGCAGGTCGTGACGCTCGGCATAACGCCAAAGGTCTTCGAAGGCCGCATCCTGAGGATAGAACCCTGCATACATGGGCATCAACTTGATACCCTTCATACCCAGATGGGCATGACCCTCGGCCATCTCATCCCGCCATCCTTCCTGCGTAGGGTCCAACGACAGAAACGGGACCAGATGGTCGGGATATTCACGACAGTAGTCGGCGACAAAATGATCGGAAATCCACAGCCCTGACAGCCGCGCTTTGCCACCGAAAACGACCGTTTTTACCGGTTCGCCGTCCGCCACCGCCGTAGCACGGTATTTGGGAAATTCGGTCGTCAGATCGACTTCGTATCCACGCATACGAATCGCCTGTCTACGAAAGGTTTCGGTAAAATGATCCGGATAACGCCAAGTATGGGAATGAACGTCGTAGATCACAAACGCCTCCTTGAGAAAGGGCGAGGGAAAGAAAGACATCGGCCGCCCGACTGGTGTCGGCAAGGACATTTTCGAGAACGGCATATCGCCGTCACCCCAAATGCCGTATCCTATCGACTCCGGGGATTTCCACATCCTAATTCCGGACTTAAAAACGGTATAACATATCGCGCTTAGGCTTTCTTGAAAAGCGATAAGTCCGCTAGTTGGATAGGCAGTGTCTTTCATGGCCGCCATCCAAAATCCAAAATCGATATAAGGTTGCGGTCAACACAAAATTGCCTTATGATATAATCGTAGGGGTGTTCAGCACGCCAAGGGGACTGCCATGCAAAACGCTCTTCTTTCTCTCTTTCTGTGTCTTTTGATGGCGCTGTTGCCGTTTGAGCGGAAGGCGCTCATCGCCGTCTTGTGTGACAGCACGGTTCC
>VGJU01000312.1 GCA_016867335.1 Candidatus Zixiibacteriota bacterium
CGGAGAGATTCGGAATGGCGTGCATGCCCCAGGCAAGGATAAGCACCAGCACGGTAACTTCGAACATGACGGGGATGAGCGCAAGCCGCGAGGTCTTGTGTACGGAAGGGTTTTCTTCGGTCCTACCGGGGTCGAGCGGCATGACCCCCGTCATGTTGGCGATGGCTTCCACTCCGGAAAGCGCCAGAATGATGCCGACAAACGTAAACCATGTGTCTTTCGGGCCGGTGGTGGGAGGTTGGATAACCGCGTCGCCGAGATGGGGGATGACGGCGATGACAAGGGTAATCACCACAAGGACGGTGGGGATGGCTAAAAAGATGGCAAGGCTGCCGCTGTGTTTGGGACCGACGATGTTGATGAGACCGATGATCACCAGCGAGCCGATGGCCCAATAGGCGGGATGCTCTACCCCCAGATAATGAAAAGCGTCGAGCGAACTTAGCGAAGCGGTGACCACATAGTCGGCGATCAGCAGCAGCGAACCGATCACCGCAAGCGTTCGGTTTCGGTGACGCGCCGCCGAATACACCCCTCCGCCGTCGGGGTAGTACTTGCATACCCAGATAAAATTGACTCCGACGATTAACGTCAGAATCACCATGCCGACGATCAGATAAAACGACGCATTTCCGGCGAGAAGAAAGGCAAGCCCCAACACGTAGGCTTTGCTGGTTCCCCAGTCGCCGTAGAGCATGGCGGCGGCACGCAAAGCCCCCACATTGCGGGGCCGACGGGCGATCTGCATGTTCTGCTCCAGAATTTCCGTCGCTCAAAAAAAATACGCAGAATATTCTGCGTTTGTTTGCCTTCGATTGAGCTACCAAAATATGCGCGACCGGCAAAATTGTAAAGCAAAATCTACCCCACGGCCCAGCCGACGCCCAGCCCTGCGGCGCGCTCGACAAAACGTTCGAGCAGCCGGGTGTTCAAATCGGCGATACGTGTCCGTTCGTGTTCGTGGCGATACCATTCGACCGTGTCGGACAGCGTTTCATCGAGCGAATACGCGGGGGTCCACCCAAGCCGGTCGGCGGCCTTTTCCCATGATAGAGTCTGACGAGGGATTTCAGGAAAGGGTTCCGGTGGCGGGGTATGTTTCCAAGACGCCCCTTCGCCCCACAGCGCGCAAAACCGGGTGGCAAGATCGGCGTTTTTTATATCGTGCTCGCGTGGACCAAAATTGAATGCCTCGCCGCTGACACCGTCGCGGTCGAGCGCCGCGCACAGCGCCATATAGCCGCCGACAGCATCGAGTACATAGAAATAATCGCGTGTCATGGCCGGATTGTGAATTTCGGGCGCGCGTCCCGCGACAAGCGCCTCGGCGCAGTCCACGACGATACGTCCGAGCGACCGGTCGCCACCCCCTATGATGTTGCCGCATCGTACGATTCCGCCATGTATGCCGGCCGGCTCCAGATAGTTGGCGATCCATGCGTTTGTCACGATATCCGCCGCGCTTTTGGAGGCGCTGTAGATGTCCCGCCCCTTGAGCGGATCGTCTTCGATATAGAACGCCCCCCCCTTGTCGCCATACGCCTTGTCCGAGGTGGCTATCACACAGCGCTCTACCGAGCCGGACCGCCGCACCGCCTCCAACACCGTCGCCGTGCCCATGATATTGGAACTCATGGTCTCCATCGGGTTATGATAGGCGGTTTTGACGATCGGCTGCGCCGCAAGGTGAAACACGGTATCCACGCGGTACTCGGTCAGCAGACGCAGGATAAGCGCCTCGTCCCGGATGTCGCCGTGCACATGGGTGATGAGACGGTCCATGCCCGACAGGGCAAAGTTCGAACGTGGACGGTACTCACGGTCAAGCCCGACGACTTCTTTCGCCCCGGCGCGAAGCAGAAAAAGCGCCATCCATGCGCCCTTGAATCCCGCAACACCGGTCACCAGAACCGTTTTTCCCTCATAATAACGATAAAACACGGTATCTCCTTTTTCGGACACAACCCACCGTGCCTACGATCCTATTTCGCTATAAAACCATGCGGCGGTATAAATGCCTCGGTAATAATTTTTGAGGTTGAATTTCTCGTTGGGCGCGTGGGCATCGCAGTCGGGCAGACCATACCCCATAAGCACGGTGGACAAACCCAGTTTTTCCTTAAACGTCGCTACCACCGGTATCGAACCCCCTTCGCGGATAAATACGGGTTTTTTCCCAAATCCTTTCTCGATGGCCGTTGCCGCGGCCCGAACCGCCGGATGCTCCGTAGGCGTCAGCATTGGCTTGCCGGTCCCATGCCGGATCACCTCGATGTTGACCGACGCCGGCGCAAGTTGACGCACATACGTCTCGAACGCCTCGGCAATACGGTCCGGATTCTGGTCGGGTACAAGACGCATACTCACCTTGGCCATGCCTTTGGATGGCAGTACTGTTTTGGATCCCTCGCCGGTAAAGCCACCGAGAAGACCGTTGACGTCGCATGTGGGACGCGCCCAGATGCGCTCCAGCGAACTGTACCCTTTCTCGCCCGCCAAGGCCCCCACGCCGAGCCGATTTCGGTAGTCTTCTTCGCTAAAGGGCAAACTGGCAAAAGCCCGTCGTTCCGCATCGGTAAGCGGAACCACGTCATCGTAAAAACCGGGAATCGTGATGCGCCCGTCGTCGTCGATAAACTGCGCGATGATGCCGGACAGCACGTTGAGCGGGTTGGAAACCGATCCGCCAAACCCACCGGAGTGCAGGTCCTTACAAGGCCCCTCGATACGGATTTCCATGTATACGAGTCCCCGCAACCCATAACAGATCGAAGGTTGTTCGTAGTCGTACATCCCCGTGTCCGAAATGAGCACCACATCGGCCTTCAGATCCTCCGCGTGATCGTCTATATAGGCGTCCAAATGCCGACTGGAGACTTCTTCCTCGCCTTCGATCAGCAGTTTTATGTTGACAGGCAGTCTGCCATGCCGGGCAAGATGCGCCTCCAGCGCCTTGACGTGCAGCCATACCTGTCCTTTGTCGTCGGTCGCTCCGCGCGCAAACAGGTTCTCGCCCCGCACCGCCGGATCGAACGGCGGTGTCTCCCACAACTCGAAGGGTTCGGCAGGCTGTACGTCGTAATGACCGTAGAACAACACCGTAGGCTTTCCGGGCGCACCGAGCCATTCGGCGTACACGATGGGATGACCACCGGTAGGCACGCACTCCACCCGTTGCATCCCGATGCGGACCAACTCGTCGGCCAGAAAGCGAGCACACCGCTGTACATCGTCGCGATGATGCGGATGCGTACTCACGCTCGGAATACGAAGAAAATCTTTTAACTCCTCAAGATAGCGGGGATGATTCGAGGCGATATACGACAAAACTTGGTCCATGATATGAGCCTTTAGAAGTTTGAAAAGTGAAGTTTGAAGTTCGAATTAAAGTAACCCATGCTACGCACCGTAGATTTTTTCTAGTAAAACAGACCGACAATATAGCGGGACGGCAAAGGGTTTCCAATATATATTAGCAAAGGAAATCGAAAGGTGGTGTGTCCAACGTATCGTATACGGGAAACAGGTTATACTGAGCACGGTCACTATTTGGGATTCTCTGACGATCTCATCCGTCGTCCTTCAAAAGGCTCAGGACGAACCACGTGGAGATAGAGCCTCACGGTTCGCGCTTCGACCGTTCGTCAGACTCACGGCTTAGCAGGCTCACCGCGAACGGCCTCACCTAATCATCTTTTCTATCCGTGCTCAGTATAAAGGGGCAAAAAGGCTATGATTGGCATGGACGCATCCGACCTGCTGCGTATCTGGCGGGAGCAGGGGTATCTCGTCTTACGACAGGTGTGGGATACCGATCGGACCACCCGGTTGTATGAAACATGCGAATCGGCCTATCGGCAGTGGCGGGCCGAAAGCACCGAAGACAATCAGCCAGGGGGATTTTGGTACGGATCGCGTGGATGGGTGTTGTTGCATCTCAACCATCCGGGGTATCATGCGGGGCATGCCGAAGGGTTGCGTCTTCTGCTCGAAGCTATCGCCGATCCGCTGGCACAGAAGACGCTGGCTACGATATTCCGAGACGACCCGCTGTTTATGCAAGCCAACTATTACGTCGATCCGGCGGGAGAAGGATGGGAAGGTATCTGGCATCGGGATTGTCAGTTTTTTTCCGGCGGAAGCGAAGACACGCTCCGGCGGTTGCTCGTGGAGGAGGGAGAGCCGCCACGCGAGGTACACATGCACATCCCGC
>VGJU01000313.1 GCA_016867335.1 Candidatus Zixiibacteriota bacterium
AGACGTCACCGACACGGCAGTTTCTGTCGGGAAACCGTACGATACCCATCCCAAAACACCGACGAAAAGGGAATGGCAAGACCCTCACGGTACGGGGGGCAAGAGAAAACAACCTCAAGTCGATAGACGTGGCGATCCCGCTTGGCACGGTCGTCGCCATAACGGGCGCTTCGGGGTCGGGCAAAAGCACGCTGATCAATGAAATCCTTTATCGAGCGTTGTGGAAACGCCTGGTGGACACATGTACGCTTCCGGGCGACCACGACGGGGTGGAAGGCATGGACACGTCCATAGGGTCGTCAACATAGACCAGTCGCCGATAGGGCGCAACAGCCGGTCCAACCCCGCGACATACGTGGGATTTTACGACGCCATCCGTGATCTTTTTACCTGCGCTCCCCTGTCGGTGGCGCGGGGCTACAAAGCGGGAAGGTTTAGCTTTAACGTTCGGGGTGGGCGATGCGAGGAGTGCGAGGGCGAGGGCGTCATCACCACCCAACTTTATTTTATGCCCGATGTCGAGGTGACCTGCGGCGCGTGCAAGGGTGCTCGGTTTAACGCCGAAACGCTTGAGGTGACACTGCGCGGCAAAACCATAGACGATGTGCTCAACATGTCGATCGAAGAAGGGTCGACTTTTTTTGCCGACGAACCCGTCATCGGAAGAAAAATCGAAGTGCTCGACGGTCTCGGCTTAGGCTATCTGACGCTTGGGCAGTCCGCGACTACGCTGTCGGGCGGCGAGGCGCAGCGCGTCAAGATCGCCACGGAGTTGAGCAAACTTCAGCGGACGAAACACACGGTATACATCCTCGACGAGCCGACGACGGGGCTGCATCTTGCCGATATCGTCCGGTTGCTGGAGTCGCTCAACCGACTGACGGACGCGGGTCATACGGTTCTTCTGATCGAACATCATTTGGATGTGATCAAAACCGCCGATTATGTAATTGACCTCGGTCCGGAAGGCGGTCACGGAGGGGGCGAGGTAGTAGCGACCGGCACACCTGAAGACATCGCCGCCTGTCCTCGGTCGTATACCGGGGCTTTTCTGAAAAAACATCTGGAAATGTAAACCGGAAATGACGAGGCAGGGTTTTGAACAGAACAGCGAGTGCATACCTTGCCGCTTGCTGCAAGAGCAAATACATCTTGCAACAAGCGGCAAGACCAACTACTCCCCGCAGGTGGAAGCGTGAAGAGGCTTCGATTGCTGCACAATGGCTGCGTGGGAGGCTTCAACCGACGCTTACCGGGAACGGATAAGCGTCTCCAGCATGTCCACACACCGGTCTATTTCTTCTAAAGTGTTGTAGTAATGCGTCGAGATGCGCATACCGTCGTGACCGTCACGGGTGTGATCGTCCACATGCAGTCCGGCGTCGAAAAACGGCCCTACCAGCGACGAGCCGGGTATGCCGTCTATTTCGAAAAGCGTCGCGCCCGGCGAAGAAAGCGTGTGCGAGATCGGACTGAGCAATCGAACCCGTGAAATCCCCCGCAGACGCTCCCGCAGATAGCCCGAAAGCATTCTCAGCCGCATCTCTATATTGGCAATGCCAATTCGATTAAGAAAATCCAGCGCCGTTCCGAGGGCGGCGCGCACGGGGAGGTCGTAGGTGCCAAGTGTCTCATAGCGGGCCGCGCCCGGCTCTCCTTCGTCTTCTTCATAAAACAGCGAACTAAACGCGGCACGTACGTTTTTGCGGACATACAAAAACCCGGTTCCGCTGGGTCCGAGAAACCATTTGTGCAGACTGTTGGCATACAGATCACATCCGAGATCGGCCAGATTCACGGACATCGCGCCGACCGCCTGCGCGCCGTCCACCGCGGTTACAAGCCCGTATTCACGACCCAATGCCGACAGATTGGCAACCGGATACAGATACCCCCCTCGAGTGATATGACAGAAAAACAGGACACGGGTTCGATCGTCGATCGCGCCACGTATCCGCGTTTCGATATCGGTCTCGCTGACGACCGGACTGGGAATGAATACCGGCTCTACTCGGATACCGGTTCGCGCCGCACGTACGGTCCACGGACGCACCGCGCTCGGATGCTCCTGCGTGGTCGTCAACACCCGATCGCCGGAGGCAAGACGCAACCCGTTTACCACATCGTACAGACTTTCGGTTGCGTTGCGTGTCAGGGCGATCTCCTCCGGCTGTACGCCGAGAAAAGCCGCCAGTCCAGGGCGAACGCTTTCCTCGATATATCGATAAAACGCTCGCTTGGCCCCAGTAGGGTTTTCGGCTAGACGCGCAAATCCACGTCCCACAGCCTCCGTAACCGGTTTGGGCGGCAGACCGAGCGCTGCGTTGTTAAGATAAACCTGACCGGGTTCGAGCATAAAATGTGCGCGTACCTGCGACCAGTACGAGGTGTCGTCCGGCGCGATGTGACGGGTGTTAGGAGCGCATATAGGCGTGAGCATGGTAATCCTCGGAACGTGGACTGCGTTGACGATAGCGGAAAGAAACGTATATTGGATAGGGGGCGGAGACTCAGGACGAACGGTATACCGCCCCAAACCGTTTAGCTTCCAAGTACCTCATCTGACTGTGTAGTGGTCGTGTGGGTTGAGTGTCGTTATACCACCTGTCCTATGCCCGTCTTGGGCGAAAGGAGCTTCTATGTTTGGTAAAACGGAAGTTGGCGTTTTTACGGTCAAGGGGATGACCTGCGGTCACTGCGAGAAGCGCGTCGAAACGGCCCTCGGTCAAGTGGACGGAGTCGGGAAGGCCAAAGCCAGTCATGCCCAGAGTACGGTGGAAGTGACCTATCGGAAAGGCAATCCGCCCGATACGGAGCGGATCGTTCATACCATCGCGAATCTGGGATTTAAAGTCGTTTCCCCTTGATCAGATCGTTTCGAGTGCCTTTTGCTCTATCCAGCCGTTTTCCCCGTCCGGAATCTCCACGCGTATCCACCCGCTCCGTGTTTCCACAAGGTGTACGAGAGTGCCTTCGTGTAGCGTGAAAAGCGTTTCGTATGTGGCACCTGGCCCGCTTCGCACTTCCGACACCGGAATCAACAAAACAGCTTCGGCACGGCTGGCTTGATCGTAGATTTTGCTCCCCGTCAGTACAAGTCCGATGAGAAATAGCGATCCGGCGACCATCCCGATACGGATTGTCCATTTTCTTATTTGCGGAGCCGACGCCAGGAAAAAGATCAGTGCAAGCACCGAAACCACACCAAAAAATGCCGATGTCGCTGCCGTCGCCTCATTGACGGTAACGGAGCGGAGCATGGCTTGTCCTATCCATGGCTCCGGTTTTTTGATCTGGTCTATGGTTCGCAGACCCGCTATGGCAAGATTCGCGCGTATGTCCGGATCGCGTGGCATCAACCGCAACGCCCGTTCGTAAGCAAGGATGGCGCGCCCTACCTGCTGCTGTTTGAAGTAGGTATTGCCCAGATTGTAGTAGACGTTTCCATTGCGGATACCCAGCGCAAGAATTTCCTCATACGCGCCTTTCGCCTCGGCGTACTGTCCCTTTTCGTAGTATGCATTGCCCTTTCGAAACAGTTCGCCGGCTCGGTCCCCTCCGTTTCCGCACCCTGCCAGTAACACCAGGCTTGCTATACACAGCGTTCGCATTTTCATCGGGTTTTGGCTATCCGTTGTTCAAGGGTTTCGATGGTCTGGCGGGTCATGGCAAGTACCTCGCGGGCGCTCTGCTCGGAAAGCAGTGTCGGCGCAAATCGAGCCATGTCGCAGGCCTCCAGACACTGGCGAACACCGGAAATGGTTTCTTCGTCGATCTGACGGGCTGCAAGAAGTTCCGTAATCTGTGTCGTGGTAAGACCGGCCGTAGGCTGGTTGCTCTTGTTCCCGATATACCGATACAGCGCGTGCGAAATGTGGGCAAACACCTGGCCGAGTTGCTCGCTTTGGAGCGCTTTTTCCGCCTCTTCCAATTCTCGGCGGGCCTCGCTGTATGCTCTGCGCCATCGCGCATAACCGACGTCTTTTACCAGACGGTCCGCATGAGAGCGGTAAAAAAGCGCCGCTCCCGCCGCCGCCGCCGGTATCAGATGAAGCAGAATATACCACAGCGAACCGTACAGGGCCGTGCCCTGATCTTCTAAGGAAACGGTTTCCGGTTTGATATACTGGATATCCTGACGCATTTGCGAAA
>VGJU01000314.1 GCA_016867335.1 Candidatus Zixiibacteriota bacterium
CATAAACGCCGAACAGGAAAAACGGCGACTTGCGTTACTCCGTCTCGAAATAAACGGCATTACCGGGGGAGACGAAGTCCGGCGTATCAAAGAGGAGAACGGCGTGCTCGAAGCCCGCTATTCGGCCCACTCCGAAGAAGTAGCGCGGTTGCGCGAGTCTATGACGCTCCGACTTGTTCTTGAGGCGGCGGATGGTCAGGAAAAAGAAATTCCCCTGAGCGACATCGTCCATGTCTATTTTCCCAACGACATGAACGTCTTCGAAAAGATGGGTTTCTACGCCGCGAAAATGTGGGAATTTATATGGGAGAACCCCAGAGAAGCCAATACCGAGGGAGGTATTTTTCCTGCTCTCTTTGGAACCGTCATGATGGTCCTTATCATGAGCGTGGTGGTGACGCCTCTTGGGATACTGGTGGCTTTTTATCTACGCGAATACGCTCGTCAGGGGTTGTTTGTCAGCACGGTGCGCATCGCCGTCAACAATCTTGCCGGCGTGCCGTCGATCGTATTTGGCGTGTTTGGTGTCGGGTTTTTTATCTATTTTGTCGGAGGAAGCATAGACCGGATTTTCTATCCCGAACGACTGCCTGCGCCGACCTACGGAACCGGCGGTATTCTCTGGGCTTCGCTGACGTTGGCCCTGCTGACGGTTCCCGTGGTTATCGTCGCCACAGAGGAAGGGTTGGCGGCTATTCCTCCCGGCCTGCGAGAAGCTTCGCTGGCGCTTGGTGCCACCAAGTTCGAAACCACTTGGCGCGTGGTACTGCCTGCGGTTCTGCCGTCCATCATGACGGGGCTTATTCTCGCCATGGCCCGCGCCGCCGGAGAAGTCGCACCGCTCATGATCACCGGCGTAGTCAAATTGGCCCCTGCCCTGCCGCTTGACGGTCAATGGCCCTTTCTTCACCTTGATCGCAAATTCATGCACCTTGGTTTTCATATCTATGACGTCGGGTTTCAGTCCCCCAACGTAGACGCGGCACGTCCCATGGTCTACACTACAACGGCCCTGTTGCTCGTTATCGTCGTTTTGCTCAACCTGACAGCTATTACGCTGCGTAGCCGACTTCGGAAAAAATATTCCCTGACGGCCGTATAAAGAAAGCCCTGTTTCTCATGATAACCGATACCGAATTGTCCAGATCGCTCAAAACCACCCCGGGCTCGGACACCTATCCCATGGTGATGATTGAGGACGTTTCGTTGTGGTACGGCCAGAAACAAGCGCTCAGCCACATCACCATGCCTATTCCGCGACATCGAATTACTGCGTATATCGGCCCTTCCGGCTGCGGGAAAAGCACGTTGCTACGGTGTTTCAACCGTATGAACGATCTGGTGGACGGCGTGCGCATGACGGGAAACATCACGTTGCACGGGCAAAACATCATGGCTTCGGCACTGGACGTGACAGAGTTGCGAAAACGAGTCGGGATGGTTTTTCAGAAATCCAATCCGTTTCCCAAGACGATCTACGAAAATGTCGCCTATGGCCCTCGTATCCATGGCACGACGTCAAAAGCGGAAATGGACGCCACCGTGGAGCGAAGTCTGCGGGGTGCAGCCCTTTGGGACGAGGTACGCGACCGACTCAATGACAGCGCGCTTGGCCTATCCGGAGGGCAACAACAACGACTTTGCATCGCCCGTGCCATCGCAGTGGAGCCGGACGTCCTTCTGATGGATGAACCCTGTTCCGCGCTCGATCCCATCTCCACCGCCAAGATCGAAGAATTAATGCTTGACTTGAAGGAAAGATATACTATCGTGATCGTCACCCACAACATGCAGCAGGCCGGACGCGTATCGGACTACACCGGATTCATGCTCATGGGCGAACTGATCGAACTCGGCGCGACCAACGAACTGTTTACCAACCCCACCGATCGACGCACCGAGGACTATATCACCGGACGTTTTGGCTGATCTGCTCCGTTTTCAGACCATGCGCATTTCTAGTGCGAGGCTCCGCAGACTGGGCGTCGGACTTCGGAAGGAAGTGATACCGGATGGAACGTCATTTCCATCATCAGCTTGAGGATTTGAAAAAAGCGTTGCTTCAGATGGCCGCGCTGGTCGAAGTCCAAATCGCACAAGCGGTAAAGGCGCTTGAAGAGCGTAATACGGCTTTGTGCGAAGAGGTAATCCAAAACGACAAACCCGTAAACGATCTGGAAATGGAAATCGACCACCAGTGCATACAACTGCTGGCGACTCAGCAACCCATCGCGCGCGATCTGCGTTTTATCGCCGCGGCCATGAAAATCAATGCCGATGTGGAACGGATGGGCGACATCGCCGTAAACATCGCCCGGCGAACGCGGCGTTTGATTATCCTGCCCCTTCTCAAACCGCTTATCGACATCCCCCGTATGGCCCTGCTGGCGCAGTCGATGGTCAAACGCAGCCTCGATGCGTTTGTCCGAGGCGATGAACACCTAGCCAGAGAGGTCTGTCAGCAGGATGACCAGATCGACCACATCCAAGACCAGATTTTCCGCGAACTGCTTACCTACATGATGGAACAGCCGCGTTCCGTGCCGCAGGCGCTGCAACTGATCTTTATCTCCCGGCATATAGAACGCATTGCCGACCATGCGACCAATATCGCCGAAAGTGTGGTATATTTTTTAGAGGGGAAGAGTATAAAACACCGCGCCGACGACGCCGTAGATGCAGGAGAAAATATGCCGTCATAGGGGCGGCACGCCGTGCCCATGCACAACACACGCTGTATCCCTACGACGACACGTATTCTTCCGTACACGCCAGATCCGGACTCCCATCCACCGTTTCCACTGTCATCGGCTCGGCCTCGCCCATCTCCGAAGCACGCCCCGCCCATTCGTCCAGAATCCCATGTACCTGTTCCGTGGTTTCTACCCGTACCAGCGAGCCCCGCAGGTGCGAGGCATTGGGAAATCCTTTGAAATACGAAGCGAAAAACTTGCGCATCTCCATCACACCGACGCGTTCGCCCTTGTATTCGGTCATCATGGCAAGATGATCTTTGGCAAGACCTATACGCTCGATAAACGTGGGATGCCAGTCGCCGCTAAACACCCACGGTTGTTCCAGTGCCGCCCGCGCGATCATCACGCCGTCGCACCCCGTTTCCCGCGCCATACGCACCGCATCCGGATAGGTAAACACATCGCCGTTGCCAAAAATCGGCACAGTGGACGTCTCCCTTGCCCGTGCGATCCACGACCAGTCCGCCGTCCCATTAAACTTTTGCGCTACGGTCCGGGCATGGATGGCTACTGCGTGCGCGCCGGCGTCCCGAGCCTGACGGACGACCTCCAAAATGCTCATGTTTTCCCGGTCCCACCCCAGCCGTGTCTTGAGGATCACCGGAATCGAGACTCCCTCCGTCACGCGACGTACCGCATCCATCATCCGGTCGATGTCCTTGAGAAACGCCGCGCCGGATTCGGACTTGAGAATTTTGGGAACCGAACACCCAAAGTTGATGTCCATGATCTGCGCCCCACGTTCCTCCAACACCTGCGCCCCTTCGACCATCCGGCCGATGTCGTTTCCATATATCTGCGCCGCCAATACCGACATGCCGGTGTCCCGGTAGATGTCGGCATCGCAGAAATTCATCATCATTTCGGTCTTCCAGTTGTGGTGCAGAATGGCGTTGCAGTTGATAAACTCCACCCCCACCATCCGCGCGCCCATGCGCGCGCAAACCAACCGGAAGGGCCAGTTGCCGATACCCGCCATCGGTGCCAGCGTCAAAATAGGCATACCGGGCCGCAAAGGCGTCAAGGTATAAGGACCGATACGAATTTGTGTCGTCATGGTAGAAGGGTGAAGGGTGAAGGGTGAAGAAAGATAGTTAAACGAGTATAATTTCTTTGATTCTCTTTACCTTTCAAACTTCACCCTTCACCCTTCATATAATCGTGTACGATACGAGCGTAGCTCTCGCCATAACTGGCTTCCAGGTAATACGCTTCGCCCGTGAAATGCGTTCCGGCTCGGGTAACGTCGCATAACGGCGACGGTTAGAATGTTACCACGCCCTGCCCACGATAGCAGGCATGCGCTTCGAAGTCTATGGTAGCGGCGGTACAGTCGATAAGCTGTTTGACGGCGGGGCCGGGGCCGTCCGCACGGGGGATGAGTTTGAGTCG
>VGJU01000315.1 GCA_016867335.1 Candidatus Zixiibacteriota bacterium
CGTCGCCCGACTGCTGTAGTGCATAACGTTCTGTCTGCCGCCTGTCTCAAACATTCCCGACAAGGTCATATCCGGGTCGAGCAATCCGCTCCAACCGCCGATCAGCGTGTCGTGCGTGTTTCCCATATCCTCGCCGATCTGCCCGTATTTCGTCTCGTCCACCGAATCGAGTACGACGTTGATACCCACTTCCGCCAGTTGTCGTTTGATAAGTTCGCCAGCTTCACGCCGGAAGACGTCATCTTTCCAGATAGCGATCCGGTAGTCAAACCGCGCGCCGTTTTTCCGGAGTACGCCGTCCGTGCCCGGCTCCCAGCCCGCTTCGGACAGCAGCACGCGGGCCTGATCTATGTCGCGTCCCGGCATAAATACCGACGTGTCGTAGATAAAAGACGACGGAAGAACCGGCAGATAGGCCGATCGGGCCACCCCCATCGCCGCCTCCTTCGCAAGTGCTTCTCGGTCGAGCGACAGACTGATCGCCAGACGGACACGCGGATCCTGTAGAAACGTCCGCCGCAGATTCTGCGGCATCCCGCGCCATACCCCGCTCGGCAACCGGTATATGACGATATCCGGGTGCGCCAGCAGTTGTTCGATATGCTGAGGTTTGATCTGGGTGACGTCCAGCGCTCCTTCCAGCATCTGACGGACACGCGTATCGTCGTCCGGGGTGATCTTTAGCAGAAGCTTCGGCACTGGGGCGGAAGACGGTCGATAATACTTCTCGTTCCATGCAAACCGCCATTCGACGTCGCTGGCTTTTTCGACAAAACGATACGGCCCGGTTCCTACCGGATTCCGGTCAAACGCTCCGGCATCGATTTCGGCAACGGAAACATCCTTGAGGATATGCTTGGGCAAGACGGCTACATGGCTCAGCCGCGACAGAAACGAGACGGTAGGCGTTTTCAGCTTGATGACAAACAGATTGGGCTGGGCATGTACAAACGTGTCCACCATAGCGAGTTCTTCGTCATGGTGGGTATCAGTTTTGGGATCAAAAATTGACTTGAGGGTAAAATCGACATCCTCTACGGTAAACGGTACGCCGTCGTGCCAAAAAACGCCGGTTCTGAGATAAAAACGATAGGTCAGACCGTCCGGAGAAACCGTATAGTCGGCGACAAGATCGGGTTCCAACTCGCCTTGTTCGCCGATTTGAAACAATCGGCTAAGGATAAGCGAGTTGGCCTCGTTCCAGCCGTTTTTCGTCAAATTGGGGTTGAGACCGCGCAGAACCGTGCCTCCACCGTACACCAGCATCTTGTCGGGTTTTTTCTGACACCCGGCCCAAACCGTGCTCAACAGACAGAACAGAAGAAAAATGAGATACACCCGTCTCTCCTTGGTTTAACTTGGGGGTTCCGGCAGTGCCGCGAACCTGTGCCGAACTGTGTTTCTTGCGAGGCGTTCCGTGCCCCTACTTTTATACGCATTCCAGCCTGATTGTCAAATAGATTGAAACCCATTCGTCTCAACCGAATGAGTCGGATAGCCAGTTTCGGATTGACAGACGCCCTTGGTTTTCATATCCTCTCCGGAACGGGTTCAAGGAACGACGTTCCCGTTATCGGCGTTTTTCAATCTTCCCGCAACAGGTTGTGGGGTTGGCCGCCACACCGTTCAGGATACGCCTTTCGTGTCTTCCGGTCTTGCTTCCTTCCTGATCGAACCCGAAGAACTCCTTGCCAGCGACGATACGGTCGTCGTCGATACGCGCCGACCCGCCGAATACGCCACCGGTCATATTCCCGGTGCCATTTCGTTTTCCTCGTACGACATGTTGGTAAAGAGTACCAGTGAGATCGGGCTGAACCGATTTCGGCGGGCCATGGAAGCGTTATATGGTGACGCCGGGATCGACGCGGGCCACCCGGTGGTTGTATACGAATCTCAGATGGGTATGCGTGCCGCACGCGAGTGTTTTCTACTCCAGCATGTGGGCCACCCGAACGTGCGCATCCTGAACGGCGGGCTTGTGGCGTGGCAGCAGGCCGGAGGCGGGATTTCCACAAACGCCTCCATGCGTCCACCTACGGTGTTTTCCGGTATGCCGTCGCTCGGTAGGGTAATAGACGTGCGCGGTATTCTCGGGCAGACCGGTATGCTCGGTTTTGAACTGATCGACGTGCGCACCGCTGAAGAGTTTACCGGAACCGACGGGGTGTCCTGTTGCGCTCGTCAGGGTCGCATCCCCGGCGCACGGCGGATCGAATGGAACCGGTTTTTCGACAAAGAGACCGGTCGGTTTCTGCCGCCAAATGCGATACGCGGTCTGCTGGCCGAACAGGGCATCTCCCCCGACGGAGAAATCGTCGTCTACTGCCACCGCGGCGCCCGGTCGGCAATCGCCTATTACGCTCTTCTGCATGCAGGGTGCTTGCGTGTACGCAATTTTATCGGCTCATGGCACGAATGGGCCGCCCGAAACGACCTTCCCGTAGAAACCGGCGAATAGCCTGCTCCGCTCGATTTTAGTTGACGCTATCCCTTTTCCCGTATAGATTTAGACGGTTCTACGCGTCTGCCCGAAACACACGGCTTTACAAAAAGCGACCGGGCCGGCCCCCTTCTTTCGGAGACAGAACGACTATGACGGTTCCCGCCGCAAAAATCGCCAAACCACGAGATGTTTTGCCCGCACCGCGCAAGTTTACCGTCTCGGAATACTACCGGATGGCGAAAACCGGCATTCTGCGTCCGGACGATCGAGTGGAACTTCTGGAGGGCCGAATTTATACCATGAGTCCTGTTGGAAACAAACATGCTATGTGCGTCCGATGATTGACGCGGTTACTGACTGCCCTCGTAGGAGATCAGGGGATAGTAGATGTTCAAAATCCGATCCGCTTAAACAATCGGACCGAACCGGAACCGGATTTTGCGGTGTCGAAACCGCGCGCAGATTTTTACGCCGACCATCACCCCACGCCCGACGACGTACTCTTGGTGATCGAGGTATCGGATACCACGCTGAAATTCGACCGTCAGATCAAGCTGCCGCTGTACGCCAAAGCCGGCATTCCGGAAGTATGGACCGTAGATATCACCCGAAAACAGGTGATCTGTCATACCCGACCCGAAGACGGAACGTACCGGGCGGTCGAAACCGTAAAACACGGGGAGACGCTAAGTTCGGTCGTCGTACCCGTATTGACGCTCAAGGTGGAAGATGTCCTTGGATAGACACGCTTCAAAAGCCCTCTACGTAGAAACTTACGGTTGTCAGATGAATCGGGCCGACTCGGAGGTGATCTCCGGCTTGCTGGTTCGCGATGGCTATCGGTTGGCGGAAACTGCCGAGCAGGCGGATGTGATACTCGTCAATACCTGCGCGATCCGTGAACACGCCGAACAGCGAGTGCTAAGCCGGATGGCCGAACTCAACCACCTCAAATCGACCCATCCCGGTCTGATTCTCGGACTGTGCGGGTGCATGTCGCAACATCTAGGCGAAAAACTGATGGACAAAGCGCCTTATATCGATCTTGTGGCCGGTCCCGACACGTATCGTCGTCTGCCGGAGATGTTGCGCTCGATCGATCAGAAAGACGACCCGGCGCTTGATCTTACGTGGGACCGTGTCGAGCATTATCTCGATATCGACCCGGTGCGTGAGACGGGGGTCAACGGATGGGTCACCATCATGCGCGGCTGTGACAAGATGTGCTCGTTTTGCATCGTGCCGCATGTCCGAGGTCGAGAACGCAGCACCCCGCACGAGGAAATCGTCCGTCAGGTCCGGCGGTTGGTTGAAGAAGGCTATCGCGAGGTGACGCTACTCGGACAGACGGTCAACAAGTATCAGGACGGCGACGTGGATTTTGCAGCGTTGCTGGAAATGACGGCGGCAGTGGACGGGATCGAACGCATCCGGTTTACCTCGCCGCATCCGAGCCATTTCCCGGACCGTCTGCTTGACGTGATGACCCGGCATCCCGGCATCTGTCCGCATACGCATTTGCCGCTCCAGTCGGGTTCGACGTCGGTGCTCAAGCGGATGCGACGCGACTATACGGCCGAAGAATACGTCGATGTCGTTGACCGGCTCCGGTCTCGGATTCCCGGTATCGCAGTGACGACCGATGTCATCGTAGGGTTTTG
>VGJU01000316.1 GCA_016867335.1 Candidatus Zixiibacteriota bacterium
AATACTTCCGTCTCAAGGTCGATTTTCCGCTTGAATACGCGATTTCCCCGGAAACATCCGATCGCCCGGAAACCTGGCAACCGGGTCGGGTGATAGAACTCAGCGCGCGCGGTCTCAAAATGCTGATCGACGCCCCGCTTCTTCCCGATACACAGGTGTCGCTACGGTTTCGTCTTCCCGCTCCACCGACGCCCATGGCGATTCAAGGCATCGTGCTACGGGTGGTCGAACAGCACGAACACAAAACCCTGCTCGTCGCGTTTTATCCGGACGTCCCCGAAAAGTGGCGTGACGCCATCATGCAATATCTGACCATCGCCCAACGGGCTATGCTACGCGGCGAACGCGTTCCATAACCCTCCTGCCCCTGACGGCGATAAGCCTCGCTTATCCGCTCCTGCCCGTTCCGGGGGATCAAATTTTCCGCCGCTTACGCCTGAGGCGGAGGCCATACCGGAACGGGTTTTACGGGAGACGTTTCCGTCTGTTCCGGGAACGGAGCGCGGATATCGTAGCGCCCTGGAACACGGACCGGTAGAATGCCCTCCTCGACCAAAAGATCGAGCGGGTTGGGTCCGGTCGTCAACGGCATGGTCACGACATCCTGAATACGCAGCGATTCGTAAATCGCCATCAACACTTCCATCGTCACTTTGCCATGACGTCCGCTGCTTCGATGTTCTTCGATTCGCCCATCCATCCAGTCGATAAACTCTTCGAACTGATCGGTTCCTACGGGTGGTGGTACAAGGTGCTGCCACCCGGCTTTTTTTTCGTTGAGCAACAAAAGCGTTTTGTCCGGGCCGCGTTTGAGTATGCCATCACTGCCATAGACGATGTCGCCGCGCAGTCCCGGTTCCGGCAGATCGCTTTCGTAAGTTCCCCGAATCCCCCCTTCGAAACAGACGATCGCGGCGCAACGGTCCTCACAGCGGACACGCCGTTCCCACCGGTCGGTTTTCCGGCTGACTTGGCCGATGACCCAAAGCGGCATCGGATCCCCTACCACATACCGCATCTCGTCTATTTCGTGCGTGCCTCGGTTGAGCAGACCTTCACCGTCCCGGCGTAACATGGCGCCAGGTTGGCCTATGGCCCCGTCGGCGATAAGACGTCGGGCCTCGACATTCTGCGTGTCAAAACGGCGTTGGTGACCGATCGCCAACTTGACGCCATGCCGCTCGCACGCTTCCAGCATGGCCTGCGCCTCTCCAACGCTGGCCGACATGGGTTTTTCTCCCAGAATACCCCCAACCCCTGCCGCCGCCGCCGCCAACGTCACCTCGGCACGTACGCTCTGCCATGTGGTGACGCTTACGATATCCGGTTTTTCACGCGCAAACATCTCATTGTAGTTGGTATACGCGGTGGCTCCGTAATCCAAAGCCAGCTTCTCCGCCGTCTCCCGGTTGACGTCCATCGCCGCAACGACTTGCGTCCGTGGTTTGGACGACCACGCTCTCGCATGAGACCGTCCCATGCCGCCGCAACCTGCAATGGCCACGCGATACTTCTCTTTCATCCGAATCTCCTTTGTTTATTGTCCATCGACTTTATCTTGTCACCCTATCCTCAAACCAAAATCCAAAATCGATCCTACATCCCCGGATACAGGGTATTGTTGTAATGGGTCGGAAGCGCCAGGGGCGTGGCATTGGCATACACACACGCGCCGCCGGATCCAAAAAAGATCACTTCGTCACGGCTGTCACCCCACACGTCGGCACGAGTACAGTAATACTGTTTTTCCACACCCGGCAGACTCGATGTATATCGCATCTGGAAGATATCCGTCGTATCCCCGTTGCCATCGTAAATGGCTGCGTGTGTTTCCGGCCCTCGGTTGTATACCAGCGTGTCTTCAAGCGCGCCGCCGCGCCAGCCGATGGGAACTATCGCCACTGCCCAGCTTCCCGCCGGTTGTACCCTCCGCCAGATTTCACGGCCTTCCAGATCGTACAGATACAGCACAGACGGTAGTCTGTCCGTTCCGCTCCGTTGCCCCCGATCGATGGCCATGACATGGGCGGGCGCATCGTCTCGAAATCGCCCCGCAATCACATGCTGGGCCTCGGCAAGTGGATGAAACCACCGCTCCGAACCATCCACATCGAGACAGTGCAGTCCGTGGTTGCCAAACAACAGCCGCCATGCTCCGTCCGGGGCACGGACGATAAACGAGGCGTCCTGATGGCCATCGCCGGGGTCATGCGAAAAAAGAACGGTTCCGTCATGATCGATCAAGGCAAACCCTACAAACACCTCGTCGCAACCGTCACCATCCACATCGGCAATGGCGGGAAAATGACCGGTAGAGCCTTGCCATTGCCATAACACGCTTCCTTCGCCGGAAATGCCCCACATATTCCAATAGCGGTCTTTGACGACAAAATCCTGTCGCCGGCCCTTTCCCTTCAGATCGGCAAAAAGAAAACTGTCGTCTGCGGGCGCGGGGAGGGGGAACGACTGCAACAGATTGCCGGTAGAAGCGTCCAGCAGGTGCATAACGGTCTCGCCTTCGTATCGAAGCGCACGTTGCTGTGCCCATCCATCAGCCGGATCACGCTCGGCGTACCGTGCTTGCGCGATATACAACACCTCGTTGCGTCCGTTGCCGTTCCAGTCGTACACCTGAACCGGAAGATCGGCGTAAATACGTCCGTTTTTCGGGTCGGGCACACCGCGCTGCCAGAGCATTTCCCCTGAGAGCGTCGTCGCGGTAAGACAGGAAATCGCGCGGGTTTCGTACACGCTTTGAACAAACAGCAGATCGGGTGCGCCGTCACTGTTTAGATCGCCTACCCGAAGGGTCTCCGCGCCGAAGTCTCGTACCGGTATCTCGCTGACCAGATAAACAGGCATGTCGTTTTCTCCCTGTGTCGTGAAGGTAGCGTGATGGTCCGGCTATGGTAGACAAAACCGCTGCCCCGTCAAGGACAAATCGTGGTCTCCGTACCCGCAACGACGAAACGGTTGATACCCGCCGGTGGTCCGCATATCTTGCCCTCCATGTTCAACCGTCTGCTTTTGAGCCGCTTTCTTACCGCCGCCGGGGATTATGCTTGGGATTTAGCCGTTCCCCTCGTCTGTGCCTCCGTATTTTCCGATCCGCTTCGGTATGCCGCCCTGTTGTTTTTGCTCAACCGGATCGGGCTGATCGTATTGATCCCCCCCGTCGCTCGATGGATGGATGGCGCGCGCGTGCGAACCACGCTTCGGCTTGCCACCGGGATACAGGCGGTTGCCGTAACGCTTGCCGGTTTCGCGCTTACCGGTCTCTATGAAACGAGTCTGCAAACGTCTCAGCCGGATATGGGGGTAGAGGCAGTGCTGTTTTTTCTGCTTCTTGCCGGATATATCGCTTCGGGACTGGGGCATGCCATGATGGAAATTGCCATCGACAACCACTGGATACCGGGTCTTCTTACCGAAGCGCAGTATTCGGCGATCAATGCCCGGCTTCGGCTTATCGTGCTGTTGACCGAGGCAAGCGTGCCGCCGGTAACGGGACTGTGGCTGACCTTTGCCGGTTTGCAAATGGGACCGATGATCGGGTTTTACGGAGTAGCGGGTTTCAATTTTTTTACCTTTGTGTTCGAATATATTTTTCTGGTGGGCATTCTAAATCGGAAACCCGAATTTGAGGCGGTATCCGCTCACCGAAGCCCGGTAGCACATGCTCCGCCGCTTCCGGGCATGTGGAACCGGTGGCGTCTGTTTGCCCGTCATCCGCTGGCGCTTGTGTTTGTTGCCTCAAGCTGTCTCTGGTTTACGGTACTCAGTCCGCACAGCGCCTTGTTGACTGTATTTCTCAGGGTGCATTACACACTGTCCGAGTGGACGCTGAGTCTGTTCCGGGGGGGCGCCGCTTTTGCAGGCGCCATAGCAACCTTTCTATTTCCGGTGGCCGAAAAACGGCTGGGATTGACAAAAGCCAGTGGGGTTTTTATCTCTTTTCAGGCCGTCTGTCTGCTCGCGGCCGCCGCCGCGCTTTTTTATCCCGCAACGATCCCGCTTGCCGTCTGTCTTGGCGCGATCGTCCTGTCGCGGATTGGGTTGTACGGATACAC
>VGJU01000317.1 GCA_016867335.1 Candidatus Zixiibacteriota bacterium
CCCCACTACGCACCCCAAGATCAAGGCATACGCGGCGGCGGTCGCCACTCCTTTGGATGCGCGCCGGTTGTGGCCTTTTGTCGGGGCGCGGCAAAATATGGACAACCTGCGCAAGTCGCTTGAACAGATGGGGCTTACCGGTTTGCCGGACAGTCAGTTGCGCAATTTCCGAGTCAAAGACCATACCCAGAATGCCACCTTTGCAGCCAACCTTGCCAAAGCACAAACGGCAAATCCCACGGGAAAAATCAATGTACCCGTGATCGAAGTGACGGGAACCTACGACGACATCGCCATGAGCGGAATTCTCGCCTACAAAGAGCGGGTGCGAGCGATTTCGAAATCTGGAGCCAAACCTGTCCCTGCGGATATCCATAGGCTTTATCAAGTGGAAGGCGTCTGGCATATTTCGGTCGAAGACGATGCCATACCGGGTTTTCAGTACACCATGAGCCAGATGGGACTCGACCGCGCCGTGCAGGATCAGTTGACCGTCGGCGGAACCTATATCCCGACGGTACGAGAGGCGATAGAACATTTGGATCGGTGGGTGTCGAACGGCAAGACACCCCCGCCGGATCAGACGGTAAAATCGAGAGAAGCACTGAAATCGTCCACGGGCAAACCTTAAATCCTTACTTGCTTATGGGAGGCTTGCGATGACTGCATTTCGAACCCAAGATAAAAATGGACAATCCGGTGGGGCCGGCATCACACGACGGGGGTTTCTTGGACGGGGCTTGGCGGCAGCCGGTGGGGCCGCCGCGTTGTCGATGACCGGCTGGGCTGCTCGTATCGACGAGGCACTGGCAAAAATGGGTCCCCCGGCAGGGCCGGAAGACGACGCTTTTTGGCTCAACCTCCGGTCGCAGTTTCCTTTTGAACCAAATCTTGCCTATATGAACAACGGTGGGCTGGGCGCATCGCCCCAACCGGTAATCGACGCAGTCATCGAAGGCTATCGGGCCATCTCGGCGAGTCCGGGCGTCAACTTGACCCAACAGGAAGACCATATCGAAGAGGTCATTCGTCCAGAAATGGCAAAATTTATCGGAGCCGATACGGACGAAGTTGCCTTTACCCGCAACGCCACCGAAGGACTGAACATCATCGCCAACGGTGTCGATATGAAACCCGGCGACGAGGTGTTGACGACGACGCACGAACATCCGGCAGGTATCGAACCTTGGTTGCTCAAATCACAGCGTTACGGCATCGTGGTGCGTCAGGTACGTCTCCCCAGCCCGCCGGAAAGCGTCCAGCAAGTAATCGATACGTTCAGAAATGCCATGACCGAACGCACGAAAGTGTTGTTTTTCTGTCACATCACTCGGGGGCCGGGGTTGCTTTACCCGGCAAAGGAACTGTGTGCCCTTGCCCGAGAACACGGCATCATCTCCGCCGTCGATGCGGCCCAGTCGGTAGGCATGATGGACGTCAACATGCACGACATGGGGTGCGATCTCATGGCCAACAGTCTCCACAAATGGCTGCTGGCTCCGATCGGGTCCGGGGTGCTTTATGTCCGCAAAGACATACAACCCAAGATTTTTCCGCTCTTTTCCGGAGCGGGGCAATGGGATATCGCCGAGGCGGGTGGGTTGCGCTACGAGGCGGTCGGAACCAATACGGCGCCGATACAGATGGGAATCGGCGCGGCACTCAAATACATCAACGCCATCGGCATCAAACAGATCGAAGCCAGAAACCGGATGCTTTCGGACTATCTCAAGGCCGAAATCTCCAAAGTTCCCGGTGTGCGTCTGATGACTTCCACATCGCACGAGTTATCCTCACCGGGTATTACCACCATCGAAATCCAAGGATGGCAGGTACGCACATTCCGGCGGCTCATGCAGGACAAATTCAACGTCACGGTCAGCAGTGACAACCGGGATCACAACAACGGCATCCGTATCTCGACACACTTCTACAACACGACACAGGACATCGACAAAACCGTTCAAGCGGTCAAATCGCTGCTTCAGTCTTCGATTTAAGCTCGTACGCCGCGATGTCCGGTTCGTACTGAAGCGTCCAGCCGATCTCGTCGAGTCCTTTGAGGATAAACGTTTTGCGAAACGGATCGACGTCGAAGACATGCTTTTTTCCGTTTGGCTCGGCGACGGTCTGGGCTTCGAGGTCGATATCGAGCGTATAACCGGAAACGGCAGCGTCCTTTAACAGTCGGGCGACCGTATCTTCTGGCAAGACAACAGGAAGCAGGCCGTTTTTGAAGCAGTTGTTATAAAAAATGTCGGCAAAGGACGGTGCGACGACGGCGCGGAATCCGTAATCTTGAAGCGCCCAGGGGGCGTGTTCTCGCGAACTGCCGCATCCAAAATTGGCACCAGCGATCAAAACGGTCGCTCCCCGGTATTCGGACCGGTTGAGGACAAACGCCGGATTGGGGGAACCGTCGGCGAGAAAACGCCAGTCGAAAAATAGAAACTGGCCGAATCCCGTACGTTCGATACGTTTCAAAAACTGCTTGGGAATGATCTGGTCGGTATCCACGTTGATCCGGTCGAGCGGTACGACCAGACCTCTGTGACGGATAAACGGCTCAGGCATGTATCCTCCTCAAATCTCGTCTTTGGTTACGTCCACGAAATGCCCTGCGATGGCCGCCGCCGCCGCCATTGCAGGGCTTACCAGATGGGTGCGTCCGCCGCGTCCCTGACGGCCTTCGAAGTTTCGGTTGGACGTGCTGGCGCACCGCTGGCCGGGTTGCAAAATATCGGGGTTCATCCCAAGACACATACTGCACCCCGACTCCCGCCATTCGAATCCCGCTTCTTTGAATAGACGGTCAAGCCCTTCGGCTTCGGCCTGTTTTTTGATCGCCTGCGAACCGGGCACCACCAGTGCGTTGACACCGGGTGCGACACGTCTGCCCCGGATGACGGCGGCGGCGGACCGCAGATCGCTGAGCCGCGAATTGGTACAACTGCCGATAAACACACGATCGATCCGGATGTCAGTGATCCGCGTTCCGGGTTTTAGGTCCATATATTCAAGCGCGCGTTCCATGGCCTTGCGATCGTTGTCTCCTCCGACCGACGTGGGATCCGGCACGACGCCGTCTACGTCCACCACCATGCCGGGGTTGGTTCCATAGGTAACCTGCGGTTTTATATCCTCGGCTTTGAGCGTCAGCAACCTGTCGTACAAAGCCCCTTCGTCGGTTGCCAGCGCCTTCCACGCGGCAACGGCCCGATCCCAAGCGCCGTCTGTGGGAGCAAAGGGTCTACCCGCCATGTAGGCATAGGTCGTCTCGTCCGGCGCGATAAGCCCGGCACGTGCGCCCAGTTCGATAGACATGTTGCAGACGGTCATCCGTTCATCCATGTTTAGGCCACGTATCGCGCTACCCGTATATTCGATGACCATGCCGGTTCCGCCCGCCGTACCGGTACGGCCAACAATGCTCAGGATGATGTCTTTGGCCGTAACCCCTTGTGGCAAAACGCCATCGACACGGATCTCAAACGTTTTGGATCGTTGCTGAAGCAGACATTGCGTCGCCAGCACATGCTCCACTTCCGACGTGCCGATGCCAAAGGACAGCGCGCCAAATGCGCCGTGCGTGGACGTGTGGCTGTCCCCACACACGATGGTTTTGCCCGGTAAGGTGATCCCCAGTTCCGGTCCGATGACGTGTACGATACCCTGATACGGGCTGTCGAGGTCGTATAACGGTACGCCGAATTCAGCACAGTTTTTTGTGAGCATGTCCACCTGAAGCCGCGCCACCTCGTCCATCGGCGCCGACCGGTCGGTGGTGGGGATGTTGTGGTCCATCGTGGCGTATGTCAGATCGGTCCGACGCACCTTGCGGTCTGCGGCGCGCAACCCTTCGAATGCCTGGGGCGAGGTCACCTCGTGGATCAGATGCGCGTCGATATATAGAACGGTAAGCCCGTCCGGCAACTCTCGGACGACATGGCTGTCCCATATTTTTTCGTAGAGGGTTTTAAGAGGCATGCGAGTTCTCGATAAGTTTGAAGTTTGAAGGGTGAAGTTTGAACGCTATAACGATTGCCTCACAAACCGGCT
>VGJU01000318.1 GCA_016867335.1 Candidatus Zixiibacteriota bacterium
ACCCGTTCCAGTCCCGATCCGTCGAGTTTCCCTCCTTGCTGGCAAACGAGTCAAAACGGGCGCCATTGGGGTTGGTCTGAAATTCGTAGGCTTCCCGAAACCCGTCCAGCGAAGAGATCACTACGGAAAAGGTGTCGTTCGAAAAATTGAGTCGGGCATCCCGTTGCATGTCGGGCGCCATGATCCTGTTGGGTTCGGCATCAAAGCAAATCACACCGATATAGAGATTTTCATTGTCGTAGAGCACCCGCACTTCGGTAGGTTGCGACGCCGGATTGCCCTCGGCGGGTTCGAGTTGGTAAAAGTTTTTGGCTACCCCGGCCCGTTGCCAATCCGTTTCCGTCAAGCGACCGTCCAACTGGATACTGGCTTCGGCGCGAATGACTTCCAGATTGTAGCTTTCGGTCTTTATTTTCGTATAGTCGAAAGGCCGGTCGTCTAAGGGCAGCGGTCGGAGAAACGGTTCTTCCGCGTTAGACCGTACAGGCGGGGGGGTACGGTCGTCGGTTGGACCTGATTCGGAAAATCCCGTGTCCTCTTCTTTGGTCGAATCGAGGACGGCCAATACGCGACTTGGTTGGCCATGCGCCCCCGGAGCGATAGCAACGATACACAACCCCGCAAGAAAAACGATCCGACCTATCGACATGCAGCTTCCTTTTCGACTTTTCGAGATGTCTTGAACCCAGCCATGTTCGTTTTACAGATTGAACAGATACGCCACTTTCGCCACGATGGTCTGATCACGCAGACGAAGCGGTGTTCGCTGGAATACGCTAAATCCGGTTTGGGTATCCAACGCATCGTCGTTAAATTGATTATACGCTATAAAAAACGAATGCCCATGGGGAGATCGGTACGCGACAAGAAAATTCGTAGTGATGGTATTGAGATGAAAACCGTCCTGTGGACGTCGTTTGTCGGCGTTCAACTGAACAAAACTGGTAAGGGATAGATTGGGTGTAAACGAATAGTTGATCCGAAATCGCTGGATGATGCGGTGGCTGAAATGGAATCTGGTGGTATCCGCCGGTGTGGACGCACGTTTGAGATCGGTGTCGGAGAAGGTGGATTCGAGTGAAATTTTTGGCGTCGGCACATATCGGGCGGTGACGGAGACGGTCCGAACATTGGCGTTGTAGAGTTTCCCGAAGGTAAGGAATCCGTTGCCGGACAAGGCGTTGGCGCGATTGGTAAAAAGAAACAGGTTGTATTGACCATAGGTATATTCGCCCGGCGCAAAATGTACACCGGCGATTCTCTGGTATCTGGTTCCGGTAAGGGTGTCAAATCGCCGTGAATATCCCGGTGAAATCCATATTCCTTTTTCGAGTTCGACGGTAAACGTCCCGTTTCCGCTCCAGCGGTGGGGGTTGCCCAGCCCGCCGGGGCCGGACCGTTTCATCGTATAGTTGAGGTCTGTCGTAGAGTTGATGGACCGGATGCCATACCGCCGAATGATCGGGTTGAACGATAGGCTGGCGTTGAGCAAACGGATGTCGGTTTCCGGGATAAAGCCGGACTGCGCGATAAAGTCTTTTCCGATGTCTGCATACGCCATCTCGTAATTCATCCAGCGGTTTTGCCATCGCTGGGCGAAATACATATTGGTCGAAGATTTGAGCGCGGTCGTGTCCGTATCGGTCCAACTGCCGGCGACGACTGCCTGAAACTCGTGTTGAGTGCGGCGCGAGGCCAGGGTCAGGTCGGCTCCGACGACCGTGTTGTAGTCGCTGTCGGAAAACCGAGGTACGGGTATGGCAAATTTATTGTTGAGCGAAGCATCCGGTCTTTTGAATGTAGCCAGCACCCCTATGCTGGAGCGTGAACCGGCATCCCGCGAGATACGGAGCGCCTGCCAGTTGGTCAAGGGTTCGGTTTTGAGCGTGCTTCCGTCGAGAAAAACAGCGTCTCGGCTTTGGACGCTCAGGTATCCGACGGTGGTCTTTCCGATTTTTCCGGTGACGCGCAGACCCATGTCGATAGGCGTGGACGACCCGTCTGCAAGTTGTCGACCTATACGCCGGCTAAAGAACAGTTGGGGTGTGGAACTGGGGCGTGGCATTCCGCCGCGTCCGTCGCGTCGTTCCAGGCTGAAGATGTCGCTACGTTCGAGAAAAAACGGACGTTTTTCGTCAAACCGGAATTCAAAACGCGACAGATTGACGACCTGATCGTCGGCTTCTACTTGGGCAAAATCCGGGTTGACCGTGATATTGGCGGTAAGGCCGGAGGTGATGCCCCATTTGAAATCGCCGCCGAACTGGCGCTGAAGACCGTATTTTACATCGGTAATAGCGATAGGAACGGATGCGGAAGGACGGGTCAGGTTGAATCGCAACCCGCGCGAGCCGAGTACGCTAAAAGGCAGTACCTGAAACCGCCCGCCTGCCTGAACGTTTTCAAGCCCGGTAAGCCGCCCGCCTTTGCCAAAGCGATATAGCCCGCGCTGGCCGTCTTTCCGGCTGATAGGGACCCAATAGGTGTCTTCACGCGTGCGTTGGATACGTCGCCCAAAATTGATGCTCCACGTCTGCATGGGTTGGGAGGAAAAACGCAGTACATGAAACGGGATCATAAACTCGGCAGTCCATCCATGGGCGTGACGCGAAGCCACCGCATTCCAGTTGCCGTTCCAGTCCTGATCCACGTTGGCGCCTTCTTGACTTACAAAAGAGTCTGTCCGCGCTCCGTTGGGGTTGGTTTGGAAATTGTAGGCTTCGCGGCCCCCCGCGAGCGGAGCGATCACCACTTGCGCCATGTCGTTTGAGAATCCGATACGGGCGTCGCGTTGCATGTCGCGGGCGTTGAGTTTGTCCGGTTCGCTGTCATAGCACATAAAGCCGACATACAGATTTTCGCCGTCGTACATAACCCGCACCTCCGTAGGCTGTGTCGCGGGGTTGCCTTCGTCGGGCTGAAACTGAAAGAAGTCCTTTGCCGGCTGCGCCATCTGCCAGTCGGGTTCGGACAACTTACCGTCCAGTTTGACCTCGTCTGTAGTTTTGTAGGCGTACAGCAAGTAGTTTTCGGCGGCCAGCTTGCTATAATCAAACCGAGTGGTGCTGACGGGAAGGGGGGTCCGGAAGGAGATTTCTTCCGGCGAAGGAGCGGTCGGCGTGGTGCGTCCCGGGTCGCTGCCATCGGCCAGACGCACCCCTACCGAATCCTTAGAACCCTCGGGGCGTCCGGGTGTCTGTGGCAAAACCGTTGTCTGCGCCGGGACAAAAACAGGCCACAACACCCCTACGGCAACGATACATCCTGCTATGATCATACGAAAAAAATGGCTGTTCATATCTCCTAAACCCCTATTTTCAACCGTTAAACGACCTTTAGTTTCTTTTTTGGCGCTTTGGGCCACCGTATTACCATAGTGTTGTACAACTCGAGGTGGATTATCTTTAGAAATTAAGGAGAGATGGTATGGAGATCTCTGATAATGTCGAGCATTACGGGGAGAGGGTCTTTCGCTGCAATGGGCATAAGGGTGAGGGTTTGGTCGGGCGTCATGCGAGGAAGACGTTCGATTCGGATCGAAAGCCGGGGATCCAGCCCGGTCAGATAGCGACATAGCGCTTCGCCGGCACCTTTTGCCGCCGTATATTCCGCAAGATAGACTACTGCCTTGTCGAGCGCTGTGGTGGAAGGATAGAACATAACCAGTCGATCCGGTTGCACCAGACTGCAGATGCGATACAGATGGGCAAACCCGTCCACATAGACTTCTACAAAACGCCGAAAAACGTCGGTGTCCCAGTCGCGTCCTTTTTTGAGAAATATTTTCGGGCTGGGGAAATAGTAAACATGGGTCGGTATAACGTTTCGATTTCGCAAGGTTTCCAGAAAGACGTCGGGGTTTGCGGCATCATAGAGGGCAAACGAGGCTGTTCCGCCAGTTTCCGTTATTTCCCGGACTACCCTTTCGGCATCCGCCGTTCCCTGATGACAGGTGATCAGCGGTGTTCCGCCGCCTGCCGCGAGGATTTTGGCCGTCGCC
>VGJU01000319.1 GCA_016867335.1 Candidatus Zixiibacteriota bacterium
TGACCATGCCCACACCCCACTCACGTAACATCCCCACCACTTGTACCGGCTCGGTCAGGTCTTCCCGCAACGGCTCCGTCTCATCTACGCCAAAACCGGAGCAAAATGGAACCGGATAAGGTTTTCGCGGCTCGCCGACGGATGTATCCGAGTTTTTCCCATACGGAATGCCGTCGTATACATTCATCCGCGAGGCCAAGGGGAGTCGATCTTGCGTTTCCTCTCGTATGCGGAGAATCGTCTGGCGCACTAACCGGGTACGGTTTTCAAGACTTCCGCCATAATCGCCTTCTCGGAGTTTGGCGGCAAGCAGCTCGGAAAGCAAATATCGGTGACACTGTTTTACATCGACAAAGTCGAATCCGATCTTCCACGCCAACACAGCGGTCTTTACCAGCGCATCCTCGATCCGTTTCAGGTCGTCGTCTGAAAGAACCGGATAATCGGGGGTTACAAAAAGTTTTCGTTTTTTGTCCACCAACGTGACCGGGTCGGCGGCGGGGTCGTGAAAGGCGATAAAGGGACGGCGATAGCTGTACCGTCCCGAATGAGTCAGTTGAAGCCCGATCGCCAAGTCGTCCGTTGTGCCGTAGATATCACGGTGCGCACGGCGGGTGCGGGTCAGGAGTTCTTCAAACGCGGCCGCGTTGCCTTCGTGAAGCCACAGTTGTCGCGTGTTGGCTCGCGCTTCTTCGAGCACGGCGGTCGCTTCGCCCCAGATAAGTTTTGCACCGCCCGCGCCAAAACGTTCCCATCGACGGTACACCAACTCGTCGGGCGAACCGTCTGTATGGCCGTCGCACCCCTCCATAGGGTGGATCGCCAAGCCGTTGCCAAGTGTTTTACCGCCAAAAACGACCGGTCGCCAAAGCGGCGAAAGATCGTCCGACAATCGAATGGTGTCCTGTAGTCCAAGCGCGTCGATATCCTGTTGCAGTTCTTCTGAGGAATGGTATCTGAAATATTTTGGCATGGGAAAAGGAGGTAAGGACACGACATGGCCGTGCCCGGTTGTGGAAGGTGTGGAGCGCGTCCGGATAAACGATAGGGCACATGCCGTTTAAAGCCGTATTTCCCGGTCCTGTGCGGCGGATTCGTAAAGACCGCACAGAATTTTCTGCACGGTAAGCGCCTGATGAAAGGTCACCATCGGCGTACCCTCCCCTCGGATGGCACGGATAAATTCTTCGTGTTCCTGACGGGTTCCCTCGTGCCAGGCAATGTCTTTTTCGAGATCGACCGTTTCCACTTCTTTGCCGTGTTCCGGCTGCCACTGGGGGGCAACGGATTGCGCGGTAGCCAGCGTGCCGTGGATTTCGAATCCCATGATCCGGTCGGTGGCATGCATCAACCAGTTGCCTTCTATCGACATCGACGAACCGTCGGCAAAACGGACGTGCGCGTGGGCGAAATCCTCGACGCTCACCTCGTCTATCGTACCCGAGAAATTGATCGGCGGGTCCGGCATACGGACCAGTTTACAGAACGACGAGGCGCTTATCGCGACCGGCTCCGGCGATCCGATGATCCACAGGAGGGCATCAAGCGGGTGTACCGTCGTGTTGGCGACTACACCACCGAGCGATACGCTTTTACGATGAAAATACCGTCCCCATGGATAGTTCATCACATGACCGCCCCACACACGGCTGTGATAGATCGTACCCATCCGACCTTCTTCGACATGTTGCCGCAGGGTGCGGTTGGCGGAAAACTGACGCATCTGGAAGCCCATGGTAAACAGGCGTCCCGCCCTGAGCGCCGCCGCACGGATGGCTTCCGCCTCCTCCATGGACGTGCACAGCGGTTTTTCGATAAGAACATGCGCACCGGCGTCAAAAGCGGCAATGGCATCTGCCGCGTGATACGGCATAGGAGAAGCCACCACGACATATTCCGGACGCACTTCGGCAAGCATGACGCCGGTGTCGGGAAACCATTTTGGGACACGGTGTTTTTCCACTGTTTTTTTGCCGGTTTCCTCGGAGGGGTCTACCACTGCCTCCACGACGATCTCCGGTATTTTGGCCAACTGATCGAGATGAACGTTTCCCATGATACCCACTCCGATTACGGCGGTTCTGACCGGCATGCTCAATCCTCTTTCCACCGGACCTCGATTTCTCCGATCCGGACTCTTTCAACGATGTTATGTGCGATTTCCGGAAGACGGGCCATAGTTTCCGCCGCTCCCTCGTAATACACGACAGGCGGTTTGGCATACGGCTCTGCCCATACGTCGGTTTCCGTGCCGCCTTCGTCAAGCGCCAATATCTCGCCCCGTTTGAGCAGTTCGACGATCGATTCGGTCGTCAATTCCCTTTTCAACAAAGCGAGTTCATCCTCTTCTTCGGCAAGACGTCCTTCTACGGCCAGCCGGAACGTGCCGTCAGTCACCATGACATGAACGTCTTCATACCCGCCGTAGCAGGTTGCCGCGACAAACACCTTGGGTAGCGCGTCGTCGCCGGTAGCGCGCTGGAGCCATCCGCGCGTGCCGATGTCGTCGTCTACCCGGATGTCCCGAAAGACAAACCCCTGACGGGTAAGCAGTTCGCGCACACTGACACACCGCGCCGCTTCGGAAGTTCCGTATACCACCACCTCGGGGGTGTCCGGTTTTGCGGTGGAGGCCGACGGGTTCGTCCCTTCGCCGGATACGTCCGCCGTCGATTTTTTGCTCGGTCTCAGCCAGTCCCACAGTGCCATGAAAAACCCTTTCGAGAATCGGATATCCCTTATTGCCCTTTGTCCATCTCGCTTACCTTTACCGTGCGACCCTCGTCAGCGGAGCGATCCGCCGCAAACGCCACCCGGTGTGTTTCCAGTGCGGTGTCCAAATCCGTAAGCGGCATGGCGGCGCCCTTTGAGACGCTATCCGTAAACGCCTGAAACTGCGGTAGATAGGGATGGTCTTTTACGTCCCCGGAGTCTATCGGCGCGGTTTCCAACTCACTCCACTTTGTCTTTACCAGTCCCTTGAGTTTTTCAGAGTAGATACGGTTGTCGAGCAGACTGCCCTTGCTGCCTACCAGATGGATATGAAAATAGTAGGGTTGCATACAGTCGATACACGACGTTACTTTGGCGATTTTGCCGCCCCCTTCGAATTTGAGCAGGCTTACGCTGGTGGTGTCGTATTCGTAAGGGGCAAAATGCGCGTTTGACGACCGCGTCCGGTAGGAGACCACCTCCTCGACTTTGCCATCCATAAAAAACAACAGTCCGTCAAGCGCATGACAACCAGCGGTAAGCAGACTGCTCCCTCCGAAATCCTTTTTTATATTCCACACATACTGGCCGTACCACGGTCCGATGCCGTGATAGTAGTCCACTTCCGCATAGTGAAGATCGCCTAAAAACCCTTCGTCGATCACCGAGCGGATCAGGGTAAAATGCGCGCTATAGCGGCATTCGAAACAGACACACACCTGCACACCGGCGCGGCGTACGGCATCACGTATCCTCAGGGTGTCCGCATACGAAAGTGCGATGGGTTTTTCGATGATAAGGTGTTTGCCCGCCTCTGCGGCGGCAACGGCCTGATCCGCATGGAATGGGTGCGGGGTACAGATGTCGATGGCGTGGATGTCGGGGTCGGCCAGCATGGCGCGGTAATCGGTGTATGCTTTGAGTGGAAGACCGTACCGGGCTTTGAGGTCGGTCTCGCTGTGGGAGCGGCGCGAGCAGATCGCCGTCACCGATGCGCCGGAGACCGACTTAAACGTTTCGATGTGCGCGCCTGCCACCCAACCAAGACCTACGACGCCTATGTGAAGATCGCTCATGGGAATCCCTTTCAAATCGCAGCAACCTGATGGTCAGCGCTATCGAAGGATGATCGGGAAAAGATACATAGCTTCAAAGTCGATGTCAATGCGGCCTATAGCCACGAAAGACGTTACGTGTGCTCGATGAGGCATATCGTAAGCGATTCGGGAGAATTTTAAGTCTTTACAGCGGATCGGCACGAT
>VGJU01000320.1 GCA_016867335.1 Candidatus Zixiibacteriota bacterium
ACAGTGGCAGGTTTTTATGGAACAAGGATACATACGGCTTGGAAAAGTCGTGACGGATGACGAGCTACGAACGCTCCAGCAACGTATCGACGACATAATGATGGGAACGGCACCGATTCCCTACGATCGCATCATGATGCAACTCGATACGACTACGGGACTCTACAAAGACATGGACCCTCAGACCAAAGGTCACAAGGGAGCGACGCTTACCTATAGAAAAATGCAGGATTTGGAGTGGGATCCGGTGTTTTTGCGGTATATGCAGAAACCCTTGTTTCGACACCTGTGCGGCCGGGCGTATGGCGAAGAAGCGCCGGGTTCCTGTTTTCGGACCATGTTTATGAACAAACCGGCCCACCGGGGGACGGTACTGCCGTGGCATCAGGATGTCTTTTCCGATCTCGACCGGGACCCGGAGATCACCGTATGGATGGCGATGGACGCCGCTACGGTCGAAAACGGCTGTGTCTGCGTGTTACCCGGTTCGCATCTTCGGTATGCAAACGACGGGCGCATCGCGTTTTTGACCGAAGCACAGGTGGAAACGCTGATCCACGAGATCGAACCCGTTTATCTGGAATGCCCTGCAGGGGAAGCCCTGCTGCTCCACAATCGCCTTGTCCACAGTTCCGGACTCAACCCCACGGGATGTCCCAGACGGGCGTTTAGCGTATGCTATATCGACGGCAGAACGACGTCGAGTCAAGGTGCGATGTTTTCGAGGATATTTGGCGAAGAGGCGCTAATACCGACGGAATAACGTCAACGCCCATGGTAGGGTCATGGGCGTTGACGAAGGACATGGCGGATGACCAAGGAGTAGTATTTATTGGTTGTCGTCGAGCAGGGTGGCGATATCGGCGAGAAGGTCTTCCTCTTTGGGCCGGAGCAACGCCAAGATGGCGTGATGCGGCATGATCAGATACGCTTTGTTTTTGTAGTTGAGTTCTATTGCCTCTTTTTTCAGATAAAAGGCAAAATCTCCGACCTGTGCCTGAAGCGGTAGATAGCGCACGGCACGCTCCGCTTGTGTCCAAGGCTCGCTCTCCGAATATTCGGGGTTGGCCGTAAGATGCCCCGGTCCTACACGGATCACCCGTCCCGTCCCTACCTTTTCCTTTTCCGTGACCGTTGCGGGAAGATACAATCCCGAACCAGTCTGCTGTTCGCCGTCCTGCGGCTCGATCAGCACGCGATCCCCGATAATGATCAGCTCGCTCATAACCCTCCGAATATATATGAAATGGAACAGGACAAGTTGCGCGGTATGTACCGCGTATGACGGCGGAAAGATGCCGACATGTGGCGGTCTACGGCATTTCCGCGCCTGCTCCGGATACGACGATTTCGCCCTGTTTGGGTGGAAACGGGCTGTCCGCTTTGCTACGGCAGAGCGTCGGCGCGTAGTGGTATTGTACGGCGCGTCGGCGCCGGTCGGTTTGGTTGGATGGGGTGAAGTGATATATCTCGCCATGAAAGACAAGCGCGCTACCGGCGGACAACTGACAGGCTATCGCATCTTCGACGCAGGGGGGATGCAACAGACCGTAATCGTCGGCTACGCCGCCGTGCTCGGCAACGCCATTGCGATGCGATCCCGGAAGGACATGCATGCAACCGTTGTCCACATCCGTATCGTCGCATGCCACCCAGAACCCGACGATGTCGTTGGGCACAAGTCGAAAATAGGCGTTGTCCTGATGCCAGACTTTTTGTCCTCCGAAATGCGGCGGTTTCATCAACAACATGCTCTGAAACAGTGTGATGTCCGGTCCGAAAAGCGTGTTGGCAATGCCTACCATGCCCGGATGAAACGCAATACTGCGGAAAAAAGCATTCTGGACGGCCATCTGAAACAACTTTCTTACACCGAGCTCAGGGTTTTCGGGCTTTACTTCTCCACGTTTGACCGCAGGCTCCATCTGGACCAACCCTTCGGGAACGTCGGGATAGGTTTGCATGATCCGGGTGATCTCCCGACGGACACCTTCCACCTCGTCCCGCGAAAAAAGACCGTCTACCAGACAGTACCCTTGCTCACGGAATCCGTCGACCTGCTGTTGCGTGAGCTTTTTCCTCTTGGTCATACTTTCCTCATTCCTGCCAGTTGAAAATTACACCCAGCATATTTTTTTCACGTCGGTAGATCATTTCGTATGCCTCGGCGATCTGGGAATAATGCATTCGGTGGGTGATCAGGCGTTTGGGTTCAAGCCTGCCGTCCGCCATGAGCGACAGGGTGTGTCGGCACATGTTTTCCCATGAAAACCGGTCTCCCCTTATAGCCGGATACAGGGCAGGGCATTGACCGTTTACGGCGATCAAGGAGATGCCCTTGAGATAAAACCACTCCATCGAAAGCGGGTTGAAATCGAGTGCCGGTTCGCCGCGTCCCGGCAGGCTGACGATGGCCACGCGTCCGTTTTCCCGAACGATTCGACAGGCCGTACGTAGCGCGGGCCACGGGTTGGCTGTCAAAATAACCAGATCAATCCCCTGTCCTTGGGTAAAATCCTCGAGCAATGCCGGAAGTCCGGGATCATCCGAAAGACCGGTTATATGCGCACCCATGCGAAGCGCCATTTCGGTGCGGAGTGGGCTATTGCCTATGGCGGCCACCCGCCCGCCGAAACACGGCCCGAGTGCCACGGCACCCAGCCCCAGCACACCCAGCCCTACCACCGCCACGTTTTCACCCGGCTGAAACAACGCCTTCCGATAGCAAATCGCGCTCAACGTATACAAATGGCCCCAAACGGCGTCCTCGTTTTCTACGCCGTCCGGCACGGTCACGATGATTTCGTGTTCGTCGGCTACATATTCGGACTGATGCGGATATCGCGAAATGACCCGGTCACCGGGTTTGAAACGGGTGACCGCAGTCCCTGTTTCGCGTACGACACCGAGATTGCTGTCCCCTACCCAACGGGGATAGTCAGGCGCTCCGGGAACCCGCTCGGCTCCTTCGTAGTTGCCGCGGTCGGTTCCTATTTTCAACGCCGAAATGCGGGTTTCGACCCGGATTTGGTGCGGCTGGAGCGACGTTTCCAACGGGTGTTCTTCGATACGCAAGTCGCGCGGTCCGTGCAATACGGCAATTTTCATGGTATTTCCCGTCATGAAGGACGCGGCGTTACGCCGACATGAGTTTGAGACATCGGTCGTATACTTCGAAACGTTCGCCTTCCTGTTCTTCGGGGTCGACGAGTTTAAGCCAGAGCGCGCTACCGGGCCGGCGTCCGCTAAACGCTCTGTGACTGGTAATCTGCGTCGGATCCGGCCCATGCCAGACTACTTCTCCATCCTGCATATAGATAAAATCGCCTCGAAAGCGGTCGATCATGGATGCCCGTTGGTCACGGTAAAACAACCCTTGCTCGCACGCCGTCTGCCTGAGCGTATGCAAAATCTCCGGGGACTCGTCGATATCCGAGTCGAAATGCGCAAGCGGTGGGGTCAGACCGGCCAGATCGTGATCGATTTTGCTCAGGTTTACCGTTCCGAACCCGCGTTGCGCGGCGACCAGCAGGTGGTTTCTGTCTCGCCGAAACGGCGGCGTGGGCCAGTCGGAGGTTGGATCATGTCCCATGAGATAAGCGCCTACGGCATCGGTGGCCGTGATCTGATCCCCTGCGATCAGCGCGTCGGCAATACGGCCTTCTCCGCCCCATTCGCGCCCTTTTTGGCCGACCAGCGCGTCGATGATGTTAAGACAGGGGTTGGTGATCATGGCAAGATCGGGGAGGACGTACGACAGCCGGATGGCGTGATGGAAGTAGGTGCGCGTACGCCCGGCAGGGCGTCGAAGCGGCGGCAAACCAAACAGGTTTTTCATGCAGAGCGTGACGCCCATAAAGAGATGGTTTTTCATCTTGGCGACCGAAATTACCTCGTCGGCGTCTTTGAAACAGCCGCTCAACACGTACCGATCAAACATATTGCCCCCGCCGGGCACGTCGTATACATGCCAA
>VGJU01000321.1 GCA_016867335.1 Candidatus Zixiibacteriota bacterium
CATGGAAGTTGAAACGGGAAGGGTATTACCAGTAAATAAACCGGTTGACGAGTTCTCGGTCGGCGCGGAGCAGATCGCGCAGGTCAGGGATCATGTATCGGTTGTCGAATACGTCGAGCAACACCTTGCTGTGCTCACCATAATCGTGGGCGCGGTCTACCGACCAACGCATCTGAAACGTGCGCGGCCCCACCGTGGTGTCCACCTCGAAAAACAGCAGGTTGTATTTGAATTCGATATGGTGGATGCGCGTGATGTGAAACTCGAAGTAATGCCGCGACAGCGACTCTTCGATCAAGGCACGGGCGTCTTCGGGAAAGGTAGACAGATCGATGATCACGCCGATTTCCTTTTCGATCCCATGTTCGTCGGGATATCTCAGCGAGACATATTCTTCCGGAGACGAAATCGGAAACGCGCGGACGGCGTGGATAGCGCGGTACAGACCGATACCATCCTGATCGTCGGTGATCTGTACGTGGAGCAGACTGTATATCCCCTTGAACACCTTGCAATTTTCCGGAGTGAGCACTTTCATGGAAAGCGCTTGGGGCAGATTAAGGACCGGGCCGTCAGCCATGGTTTTCCTTTCGGGCATCAAGTGTGTTCGAGTTCGAGCGCGGTCAACTGGGTCTGAATCTGAACCAGACGGTGATAGACACCTTTTTGCCCCATAAGCTGGCTGTGACTTCCGCTTTCGATCAACCGCCCGTTTTCGATCACAAAAATGCAGTCCGCACCTCTCAGCGTCGACAATCGATGCGCGATGGCGATGGTGGTTCTCCCTTTGCACAGCACGGCCAACGCCTCCTGAATCTGTTGCTCGGATTCGGTATCGACGCTTGATGTCGCCTCGTCAAGAATCAGAATGGACGGGTTGCACAGCAACGCACGGGCGATGCTGATGCGCTGGCGCTCTCCCCCCGACAGCCCTGCGCCGCGCTCCCCAAGCATGGTATCGTAGCCTGCCGGGCGACTCATGATAAAGTCGTGCGCGTTGGCGGCCTTGGCGGCAGTCATAATGTCCTGAATCGACGATTTGGGGTTTCCGTATGAGATATTGTCCGCGATGGTAGCTCGGAACAATGCCGGTTCTTGAAGCACAAGCCCGATGTGCCGGTGCAGATCATGCCGACGGATGTCCCGCACATCCTGACCGTCGATCCGGACCGTCCCTTCCTGTACGTCGTAAAAACGGCACAGGAGGTTGATAAGCGTCGTTTTGCCGCTTCCGCTTCTACCTACGATCCCCACCATCTGACCCGGTTCGATCTTGAGCGATACCTCCTTGATGATTGGCGTGTACGGGTCGTAGCCAAACACGACCTGATCAAATTCGATACCGCCTTCTACCTTTGGCATCGGCCGGGCGTTCGGGTTGTCGTGCAAACCCGGATCGGTGTCGAGGACTTCGAACACCCGATTGCTCGAAGTCATAAACGAGGTGAGCCAGTTCGAAAACTGGGTAAGGCTGGAAAGCGGGCCGTAAAACATACCGACATAGCTGAGAAACGCGGTAAGCGTGCCAAGCGTGATCCGGTCGCCCAGCACGTCTTTGCCACCGACATACCAGATGATCAGACCACCCAGCCCGAAGATAAAGGCCATGATGGGCGAAAACGTCCCCGACGCCATGTCCACGATACGCCGCGAATCGCGGAAATAGACATTTCCACCCTTGAATCGGTCCAGCTCCCGGTCTTCCTGCGCAAACGCCTTGACCAGCCGAATACCGCTAAGCGTGCTGTTCAGGATGGAGGTCAGCTTGGAATGGCTGTCGGACAGCTTGTAGTATTTGGGGTATATTTTTCGATAGAAATAGACGCTGCCACCGATGACAAACGGAATCGGTATAAGCACGTATGTCGCCAAGTGGGGATCGAGAGAAAACAGGGTTCCACCTATGGCAATGATCATCAGGATGTTGATGAGAAACCCTTGCGCGGCCTGCGAGACAAAACCGTGCAACTGCTCGACGTCGGACATGCACCGGGTCATCAATCTTCCCACTTCCATCCGGTCGTAATAGGCGATCGACATCTGCTGGAGTTTTTCGAAGACCTGCTGGCGTACGTCGTAGGTGATTCGCGTTCCGATATAGGTAGCCAAGCGGGAAACAAAAATGTTGACTACCCCTCGGAACATGGATGCGCCGGCCAATCCCAACACCAGCCAAAGCAGCCAGTCCTCGTGCGTGTCTGCCAGCAAGACGTCGTCCACCAATATCTTGGTCAGATAGGGAGGAAGAAGGTCCAACCCAATACCAAACAGCATCAACGCAAGCAGGATAAACACCCATCCCGTATACCGTCCCAGCAATTTGAGCGTGCGGCTGAGAACCGCGCCCTGTTTGAGACAGCGCGGGCAGGGAGCCATCACCGCCGGCAGTACCAGACCACATTTCGCGCAGATGAGCGGCTCCGGAGCGGTCATCCGTTCCGGTTGCCACGCCTGACCTTCCTTGAGCAGTCTAAGCTGGTGTACCGCCCGTGAAAATATCTCGCGGTACTGATTGGTAAACCGGATCATATCGACCGGAAGACCGTCCCGCACCGCTTGAAACGACGCGCTTCCTATGGTGCTGCGGACACGAAACTCGTTTACGTCCTCGAGCAGAAACGGACCTACCGACGGTTTCTGTGTATCCTCTTCTTCAAAGGCGACTACTTTGCCGAGTGTGGCCACCAGCCATACCGGTTTTATGTGACCGAATTCGTCAAGATCACCCTTGATGGCAAAGAGAATCTGTGAAGGTGAAAAAGAAAGAGACTGCAGTCGTTGGATGACGTGGGGGGGAATTTCCCGGGCAGCGCCCAGAACAAGCGGGGAACTATCCATGACACTCCGTACTTTCGCGGTAGTTTGACATTCGACCCGCTCTCCGAGATCGGCGCGGACCGCTTTCGGAGCCGGTCACACGATACGGTCTGTGCGCCGGCTTCACAGAACTGCTCTGGCTAATATACACCGTGTCCTTTCGCTTGAGTCAAAAAAAATGAATGTTTCAAAGGTTTTTTCAGCTCCGCCCCCATTCGCTTCCGTATTGACAAACTGCCTTCCTATCCCTATTTTGGCACTTCGGCGTATCGAAAACATAACGGTATGCGGTTGTCCGGTATGCATGCGATGTGTGGTAAAATCCGGCACAAGGGTCACGGTCTGCCGGGGTATGTGTTTAGCGCGATTTTCAAGAAAAGAAGGAGGACGGAATATGACGGAAACCGCCGATGCGTCTGTCGAGACGCTATCTTTCAAAAGCGAACTTCGCCAGGTATTGCACCTGATCACCCACTCGTTGTATTCGCATAAAGAGGTTTTTCTTCGCGAGCTTATCAGCAACGCCAGCGATGCGATCAACAAAGTGCGGTTTAATTCCATCGAAAATGAAACCCTGCTGGAAGACAACAAAGACTGGAAGATCAAACTCACCGCCGACCCGGATCAAGGGATACTGATCATTGAAGACAATGGTATCGGGATGTCGCGGGAGATCATCGTCGATCAACTCGGTACCATCGCCAAATCCGGAACACGCGAATTTTTGGAGATGCTCAAACAGGCTTCGGCGGCAGGACGCCCGGACCTGATCGGGCAGTTCGGGGTAGGGTTCTACTCAGCGTTTATGGTGGCGGACCGCGTCACCGTGCGGTCGCGCAGAGCTGGAGACCTCCCGAATTTGGGTGTCGAGTGGTCATCCGACGGGCAGGGTGAGTTTATGGTAAAACAGATCGAAAAACCCCAACGCGGAACCGAAGTCGTCCTACATCTCAAAGAAGAAGAAAAAGAGTTTCTCGACGCGTGGCGGCTTCGTCAGGTCATGCGTGAGGTTTCCGACTTTATCGAATACCCGGTCGTCATGGACGTCTCTCACGAACACGATGGAAAAACCGAGATACGCGAAGAAACGCTCAACTCGATGAAAGCACTTTGGCTGCGGTCCAAAA
>VGJU01000322.1 GCA_016867335.1 Candidatus Zixiibacteriota bacterium
GGAATGCCAATCCGTAATGCCCGATATTGTCTACCGCGTACCGGGCTTTTTGCATCGAACGAATGATCAGATCGTTGATCACACGGTAGTCGGGTCTGTCTTGAATCGACTCTAAAAACCGTTGGAGATGGGTAGGGTGCGACACATCGGCGGGGGTCAGTACATGTCCGAACCCCGCTAAAACCGACATGAGTTCGGTCAATTTTTCACCCGACGGTTTCTGGTGGATCCGGTACATCGCCGGCAGATGGGTCCGCAACAGATGTCCGGCTACCGTACGGTTGGCCGCCAGCATACACTCTTCTATAAGCCGGTGGCTGTGCAGTCGGTCCGAACGCCGCACATCCACGGGTTTCCCATTTTCGTCGAGTACGATCAGCGGTTCCGGGAGATCAAAGTCGAGACTGCCCTCGGAAAGTCGTTTTTTCAACAACCGATCGCTTAGCTTTTTCAGAAGGGCCAGATCTACGGCAACTACCTGTAACGACGGATCGTCAGGTGTCTGGCCGTCGATCCATGTTTGCGCCTGTTCGTAGGTAAGTCGGCAAACGCTCCGGATCACGCTGTCGTGTATGGCGTAATCGAGCACGTTGCCGTCGGGGCCTATATCCATAAGGACGGACAGCGTCAGGCGGTCCACACCCGGATTGAGCGAGCATATCCGGTTGGTAAGCCGATGCGGCAACATCGGAATGACCCGGTCTACGAGATAGACGCTGTTTCCTCGATACAGGGCTTCACGGTCTATCAGACTTCCTTCCGGCACGCAGGCGCTTACGTCGGCGATGTGAACGCCGAGACGAAACCGTCCGTTGGACAATGGTTCGATAGATACCGCATCGTCAAAATCGCGCGCATTGACCGGATCAATGGTAAAACACCGCCATCCACGATAATCCGCTCGGTTTTTCAGCAGGTCGGGTGAAAGGGTGTCAGGAATCCGGTCGGCCTCCTCCTGCACCGGTGCAGGAAATTCGAGCGGGAGATCGTACGAACGGATCAACGCCAGCATCTCGACGTTCGGGTCGTAGGGAAATCCCAACACCTCTGCGATCTCGCCCGAAGGCTGACGCTGTCCCGAAGCCCACATCGTGATCCGAACCACCACTTTCTGCCCCGGCAGCGCCGCCACGGCTTCTCCGGGCGCGATCTGTACATGCGCGGTGATACGGTCGTCGTCCGGAACCACGTACCCGGCAGAGCCGGTGCGGTAATACGTCCCGACAATAGGTTGGCTTGCCCGTTCGATAACCCGGAGGATCTCACCTTCGGGATTAAGTCCGCGCCGGCGTCCGAAAATGCGGACCATGACCGTGTCGCCATGGAGCGCCTTGCCCATCGCCGCAACCGGAATAAAAACATCCGGATCGTCCGAATCCATCGACACAAAGCCAAAACCGCCCTGATGGCCGTGCAGAAGTCCCGTGACAAAACTCCCGGCTCCGGGCGCGGCATAACGCGATTGACGCAGTTCGACCAGTTCTCCTTTTGCCACCATCTCCTCTACCAACCGCCGGAACCCCCTGTAGGCGTCGTGTCCAACTCTGAGCGCGCGTGCCAAATCGCGGATACGCATCGGGCGATACGTGTGGTGGCGCATAAAGACAAGAATCGAGTCGCGGGTAGGAATCATAGAGAAAAGTGTGAAGTGTGAAGGAGGAATACGCTTCTACCTGTTGCTCAACCACGGGTATCTGCTGGGATTCGCGTATTAGGTCACTCGACGGGGATACGCGGTTTAGCGGACCAAGGTGCGCATCGCCCACACGACGGTGATGACAAGAACCGCCAACCAGATACCGATAATCATGACAGCCCCTACACGGTTGACAGGTTTTCCTTGTTGGAGAAGCGTTTTGGCTTTTTGCCGGGCGTCTGTCATGAACTCCGGAGGAATCATCTTGAGCGCGAGCACAATGCCTATCGGCGTCACCACCAGGTCGTCCAGAAGCCCGATCACCGGAATAAAGTCCGGGATCAGGTCGATCGGGCTAAACGTGTGCGCCAGCACCAGCCCCATGAAGATTTTGGCGTACCGGGGAACACGCGGATCGCGTGTAGCTATCCACAGCGCGTATGCTTCTTTTTTGAGCGCATGACCTCCTTTTTCCATTCGGCGGTCATTATGCGCGTCTGAAAGGTCGAATGTTGTAGGAGATAGGGTATGGGATCGCACCAACCTCCGTACAATATACCGTGGCGCATCGATTTCGGATTTCATACGCTATGGCTGTGATTTCAACCCGGTCATCGACGATTCGGACGTCTTGCCTACTTGAGCAGGAGCATCCGGCGTGACTCGACAAAACCGGCAATGTCGGTAAGCCGGTACAGATAAACACCGCTGGATGCCGGCTGGCCCTGGGCGTTACGCCCGTTCCACGTCACAGTATGGCGCCCTGCCTGCCGTACGCCATCCACGAGTCGCGCGACCTCCTGGCCGAGTATGTTGTACACGGTGAGACTGACGTGCGTCTGCCGGGGTAGGTCGTACTCGATCAGTGTGGACGGGTTAAACGGGTTGGGACGGCTCTGACCGAGACGAAAGACGGCGGGCAGACCGGTAAAAACCATCGTGACTGGTCCGTGAAAGGTAGAATGACCGGTGATATCCACATCCGCCAGCCAGTAGTGATACGTTCCGGGCGTGGGCGGAGTGTCGTCATAGCTCAAATGTGGCCCGCCGATAATCAACGCGGGGGTGATGCGTATCCGATCTTCCGGATACGCGGTTGTAGCGCGATAGACGTGAAACCCGGCATGGTTTGACGGATTCGAGATGTGCCATGCAAGCGCCACGCGACGTCCGTCGGTTTCGGCGGCAAACGAGGTCAGCGTGATGGCATTGGGAAGCGGATCGCCAAAGATGACAAAAAACAGCGAGTCCACATTCATCTTACCGGATCCCCACTGCGCGTTGGGCACGGTTCCGGTGGCCGCATCGGCACGGGCGGTGGCCTGCATAAGACTGCGAATCTGGATGGCGTCCAGGTTGGAGGCGCGTTTGGCGGCCTCCTCCAGTACGAGCGCCACTGCACCGACCACATGCGGCGCGGCCATGCTGGTCCCCTGTGCTATGGCCTGTTTGCCACCGACAAGAATGCTGCCCGTTCCAAAAATGGACAGCCCGTTGCCCGGTGTGGCATCCGACGAAAAAGAGGAGGCAATGACCTGTCCCGGTGCGGATATTTCGGGTTTCTGGCGTCCGTCGCGGGTAGGGCCGGGACTGGTAAATGAGGCGACGTTGCCGGGAACGACGGCAACGCCGTTGGCAGTGGCCGTATGTCCTGCGTTGTTCTGATCGATCCACGAGGCTTTGCTGACATACGCCCCCACCGTGATGGCGTTTTTGGCCGATCCGGGCGTTCCTACCAGCCGGGAAAAGTCTCCGTCCGGGGGGGTCCACGAGGCGTTTCCGGAGTAAATCCACATATCGAAATTGCCCGTGCCGCTTCCCCGCGCGCCTTTCAGACTGATCGTCCACGTCCCGGTTTTCTTGATGGTGATCGTAACCGAGGTGTTGACATCGGTATTCGAAAACGGACTGCTAAAGATGCTGATGTCGCCGTCCGTGTGGTTGGCCGAACCACCGGAGCCGGAGACTTCGAACAGGGTGTCCGGTCCGGTTACGCGGGTGGAGAGCAGGGTGGGGATATTAGGGCTGATCTGCGTCCAGAGGTCGATGCCGACTACGCTTCCGGCCGTGGTGACTGTAAAGCTTTTGGACACGGACACAGCCGAGTTGGCGTTGAGGGTTCCACTGGAATGAAGCCGTCTTTCACCGTCGTTTCCGGCGGCGGCGACCACGACTTTTCGGGGGTTGCCCGATCCTACCAGATTGTCGATGGCGCTGTCTTCGGCACTTCTGCCGTCGTGCGGCCCTTGTTGTCCACCGAGACTCAGGTTGGTGACCCAGGGTCTGGATA